>NZ_JAPWCC010000005.1:0-118632 GCF_041433735.1 Gemella sp. 20925_1_85
TTATTTTTAATCATAAAGTGTATATAAACACGCCGTTCTCATAGATAAAAAGTTATTATTATGGTAAAATTAAAAGGAAAGACTGTTTGAAATTGAAGAAATTTTCAAAGGAAAACAATTAGTAAATATTAAAGAGGTAATTATGGCAAAAGAGAGAGCTGATGTCCTTTGTGTGAGTCAAGGATTATTCGAATCACGTGAAAAAGCAAAACGAGCGATAATGGCTGGTATTGTTTATAATGATAATATAAGAATCGACAAAGCAGGTGAAAAGGTTGAATCAACTGCTGAACTTAGAATTAAAGGTAAACAGATGCCTTACGTAAGTCGTGGAGGGCTTAAATTAGAAAAAGCAATTAACGAACTAAATTTTGATGTTAAAGATAAGGTAATGATTGATATTGGTTCTTCAACGGGTGGATTTACGGACTGTGCTCTACAAAATGGAGCGAAGTTTGTCTATGCATTAGATGTTGGGACAAATCAACTTGTTTGGAAATTACGTAATGATGAACGTGTAAAAGTAATGGAACAAACTAACTTCAGACATTCAGTAAAAGAAGATTTTGATGTATATGAAATAGATATAGCATCAATTGATGTTTCATTTATTTCATTATCATTAATACTACCAAATCTTGCAGAAATTATAAAAGATGGCGGAGAAGTTTGTGCTCTTGTAAAACCACAATTCGAAGCTGGAAAAGATAAGGTAGGAAAAGGTGGAATCGTTCGAGATAAAAAAGTTCAACTTGAAGTAGTAGAAAAAGTATTACTTTTAGCCAATAGTGTTGGTTTTAGTATGACGAATCTGTCTTATTCTCCAATAACAGGTGGAGAAGGGAATATCGAATTCCTAATGACATTAAAATATAATGCAACTAAAGAAGTAGAAAATAAAAAAATAAATATTGAGCATATCGTAAACAATGCTCATAATCACTTTAAATAGAGGAGGAGCCAATGTTAATTCAGTTAAATATTAAGCAATTTGGAATAATTGAAAAAGCTACTATTGAACTTAAAAATGGTTTAACTGTCTTAAGTGGAGAAACTGGTGCCGGAAAATCGATGATTCTAGCGGCAATTTCGCAATTGTCAGGTCAAAGAACCTCAACTTCTTATATTCGATATGGTGAAGATAAGGCTAGTGTAGAAGGTGTATTCGATTTTCCTAAAAGCAAAGAAGTTAAGGAAATTTTTAATGAATTAGACTTAGATTTAGAAGATGAAGTAATAGTAGTTCGTCGTGACATTTATAGTAGTGGAAAGAGTGTTTGTAGAATAAATGGAACTATAGTTAACCTATCAACATTAAAAAAAGTAGCTGCTCATTTATTAGATATCCATGAGCAACACGATAATCAAGTTCTATTAGTAGAGAAAAATCATCTTAATTTAGTAGATTCTTTTAATCGTGAAAAAATACAACCTGTGTATATAAAATACAAAGAAAAGTATAAAGAATATCAAATTATAAAAGAAAAGATTGATAACTTAAAACAACAGGAAAGTGATGTTCTTCAAAAAGTAGATTTCTTGAAATTCCAATATAAAGAATTAAGTCAGATGAAACTAAAAAAAGATGAAGACTTAGAACTTGAAAAAGATATTGACTATCTAGAAAACTTTGAGAAGGTAAATAACCTTGCTCATAGTATTACTGAAGGAATCGATGGAGAATACGGTGTTATTTCTAAACTAGCAGAAATCAGATCTAATCTAGGTGAGTTAACGAGATATAACTCTAACTTTGAAGAAAAATATGAAGAAATTACAAATTTATACTATATCTTAGATGATTTGAAATATGAAGTATCTAGTTATACTGATGTTATCGAATATGATGAAGAAAAATTAGATAGATTAATCTATAGATTAGATAAGATAAAAACTTTAGAGAAAAAATATTCAAAACCATTAAATGAACTAATAGTTTTCACAGAAACTATTAAAGAAGAATTAGATGAGTTAGAAAATTACGAAGAAAACTTCGAAAATTATCTCGAAGAAAGTAAGAAAATTGAAGAAGAATTGACGTTTTTAGCTGAAGAGTTAAGTTCTTTAAGAAAAGATACAGCTTTAAAATTAGAAAAACTTATCCAAGATGAGTTGAAATTCTTATATATGGAAAAAAGTACAATCAAGGTTGACTTTAAAGAAAAAGAATTCTCATCAACAGGAAAAGACGATGTTAAGATTTTGATTAGCGCTAACTTAGGAGAACCATTAAAATCATTATCTAAAGTTGCCTCAGGTGGAGAACTTTCTAGGGTGATGTTAGCACTAAAAATAATATTTTCAAGAAGTATAGAAGCTACTTCAATTATCTTCGATGAAATCGATACTGGAGTAAGTGGAAGAGTATCGCAACGAATGGCTGAAAAGATGTATCAATTAGGAGTAGGTTCACAAGTATTATGTATTTCACACCTACCGCAAACAACAGCTTTGGCGGATACTAACTTACTAATTAGCAAAGAAATCATTGATAAGAGAACATTAACAGTTATTAGAGAGTTGACTGAAGAACAAAAGATTGCAGAGGTAGCAAGAATGGTATCTGGAGATACTATGACAAAACTTTCAGAAGAACACTCTATTGAAATGTTAAGATTAGCTGAAAAAACTAAAGAAGAGATAAAAGAAAAACTAAATAAGTAGTTAGTAAAAATACCGTAAAGGTAAAGGAGGACTATGACTAAAGAAGGAAAAATTTTAAAAGCACTTAGTGGATTTTATTATGTAGACTGTTCTGGAGAAGTGATTACTTGTCGTGCACGAGGAAACTTTAGAAATGAAAATATCACACCGTTAGTAGGAGATGATGTAAAAATTCAATTAAGTGATAATAATACAGGGTATGTTGTAGAAATATTAGAAAGAAAAAATGAATTACTACGACCTAAGGTAGCAAATATAGATTATAGTATTATCGTAGTATCTGTAAAAGATCCTGAGTTTTCTAGTAAATTACTGAATAAAACGATTTGTTTAAATGAAAATAGTAATGTAGATATCATTATTGTATTTACAAAGCTTGATTTGTTAAGTGACGAAGATCTTAATAAAATGAAAGAAATAATGAACTATTACTATGAAATAGGATATCAAGTATTTACAAACTCTGATGAAGATATTGAAAAATTAAAACAAGTCATTTCAGAGAAATATGTAGCTATTTCAGGACAATCTGGAGCAGGAAAGTCGACGTTTATTAATAAGCTTGCAGAACATTTAGATATTGAAACTGGAGAAATCTCTAAACATCTAGGACGAGGACGTCATACTACGAGACATACGGAATTTTATCAAATCGATGATTTCTATATCGCAGATACTCCAGGATTCTCTTCATTAGATATTACATTTATTGAAAAAGAAGATTTACAATATTTATTTAGAGAATTTAGCGATTATGATTGTAAGTTTAAACCGTGTAATCACATGGAAGAGGTTCAATGTGGAGTTAAAGAAGCGGTAGAAAGTAAAGAAATATTAGAAAGTCGTTATGAAGACTACAAAGTATTATTTACGGAAAAACAAAATCAAAAGAGAAAATATATAAAGGAGAGATAAGATGAAGAAAATATTACCTTCAATTTTATCAGCAGATTTTGCTAACTTAGAAAGAGATATTAAAGAATTAGAAAGTATTGGTATTGATATGTTTCACATCGATGTAATGGATGGAAACTTTGTTCCAAATATTTCATTTGGATTCCCAATAATTGAATCAATCCGCCCTAAGACAGATAAAGTTTTTGATTGTCATCTTATGATTGCAAATCCAGAAAACTACGTTGAACAATTTTGTAAAGTAGGTTGTGATATGGTATCGTTCCACATCGAAGCTACTAACCATGCAGATAGAGTTATACAAGTAATTAAAAACAATGGAAAAAAAGCTGGTATTGTACTAAACCCTCAAACACCAATCGAGAGTATTAAATATCTGTTGCCAAAATTGAATTATGTTTTAATTATGACTGTAAATCCAGGATTCGGTGGACAAAAATTCATTCCTGAAATGTTAGAAAAAATTGAAGAACTAGCAAAACTTAGAGAAGAAAAAAATTATAACTTCTTAATAGAAGTAGACGGTGGAATAAATACAGAAACGTCAAAAGCTTGTCGAGATAAAGGTGCGGACTTATTAGTTTGTGGTTCATTCTTATTTGGAGCAAGTGATAAAGAAAAAACATTAGGTGAGTTGTTAAAATAATGAATAAAAAAAATATAAACATAATGTTAGGTGGAGTATTTCCAAAAGAATTCCCTTCTTCTAAATTATGGTGTGGAGTAGATAAAGGCGCGTTGTACTTGCTTAATAATGGAATTATTCCAATATTAAGTTGTGGGGATTTTGATTCGATAACACTTGAACAAAGAAAGGAAGTTGAAGAAAAATCTAAGTACTTTAAAGTGAAAAGTAGTGAAGATTTAACAGATGCAGAATTTGCGTTAGAACATATTTTAGAATTATTTGAAGAGGTTGAAGTAATAGATATTTACGGAGCTACTGGAAGAAGACTTGATCACTTTTTTGGTAACATACTTTTACTTAATAATAAGAAATATCAACATATTAAAATTAGAATAATAGATGATAATAATATTATTACAGTAGCTAAAAAAGGTCTGAATATCTTTGAAAGCATAGAAGGGTATAAGTATTTCTCAATAGTACCTATTTATGAAGATACTTTAATGACAATAAAAAATTCTAAATATGAAGTAAAAAATCTAATGCTGACATTAAATCGGCCTAACGCTACTAGTAACGAATTTAAAAGTAATGAGGAAATAAAATTAGAAGTTAGTAATAATGTACTAGTACTATACTCAAAAGATTAAGGAGAAACAATGGTAGAAATATTACAATTTATGTTGATAGCTGTTCTTGCAGGTTTCTTAGGCTCTTTAGTAGGGTTAGGTGGTGGAATCATTATCACACCTGCATTAACAATATTATTTGGATTTGATATTAAATACGCTATTGGAGCAAGTATTGTTGCGGTTATCGCAACAAGTAGTGGATCAGCGATAGCATTCGTAAAAGATCATGTTAGTAATATGCGAGTAGGTATGCTTTTAGAAGTATTTACTACAGCAGGAGGTGTAGTAGGTGCGCTTATGGCTGGAGTATTCTCGTCTAAATTATTATATATTTTCTTCTCTTTAATACTGTTAAATTCTTTTTATGGAATGTTGAAGAAAACAGGCTTAATAACTAAATTGAAAAAAGAAGAAGAAAATGTAGAAAATGATAAGTACGCTGATAAATATAAATTAAATTCAACATACTATGACAAGGCTACAGGCGAAACTGTAAAGTATAATGTTACTAATGTCCCTCAAGGCTCACTTGTTATGTTTGGTGCTGGGTTTGCTAGTGGATTACTAGGAATCGGTAGTGGTGCATTTAAGGTTGTAGCTTTAGATACTTATATGAAATTGCCTATAAAGGTAAGTACAGCGACGAGTAACTTTATGATGGGAGTTACTGCAACAGCAAGTGCGTTAATATATTTCTTTAATGGTACTATAAATCCAGTAGTAGCAGCACCAATAGCGATTGGAACTTTAATTGGATCAAGAACTGGAGCAAAAGTAATGCAAAGATTAGATGCAAAGTATATTCGTTATATTTTCCTTCCAATCTTACTATTTACTATTATAAACATGTTCCTGAAAGGTCTGGGGGTGCTTTAATATGAATGGGAAAAGAGATATAAATATATTAATTGCAAATATTATAAAAACAGGGGTTTTTGTAAGTTCATTCTTTATTATAACAGGAATTATACTTAGTTTTATACAAGGAGCAGATGGAGTATTAACTTTAGAAAGATATACTTTTAATGAAATGCTAAGAGGTTTAGTATCATTTAATTATTATTCATACTTAATGTTTGGTATATTTCTTTTAATATTAACACCTGTTCTACGTATATTAGGTTTACTGTATGTCTATATTGAAGAAAAAGATTACAAATTTGTAAGAATTTGTATTTTAGTACTAGTAATACTAATTGTGAGTTTATTATTGGGAGTAACACATAGCTAAAATATAAAAAAAATTAAAAAATAAAATGTTCAACTATATGATAATATAGAATTTATCGCTAATTGTGAACAAATTGTGAACGAAAAATGGTAAAATGTAGGAAAAATACTACTTTTTATCATTTTTGTTTTGCCATAATAAAAACTATGTTATACAATAATAATATAATATTTACAATTAAATATAAATAACACATATAAGGAGGTATATCTATGTTGGATCCACTATTACTTGCAAGGATACAATTCGCAGCAACAACAGTGTTCCACTTCTTCTTTGTACCTATTACTATAGGTATGGTGTTCTTAATCGCAATTTTTGAAAGTATTTATGTTAAAACTGGCGATGAGCATTACAAAAGAATTACGAAGTTCTTTGGGCACTTATTCCTAATTAACTTTGCTGTTGGGGTTGTTACAGGTATTCTTCAAGAGTTCCAATTTGGTATGAACTGGTCTGAATATTCTTCATTCGTAGGGGATGTTTTTGGACCATCACTTGCGATAGAAGCCTTACTTGCATTCTATCTTGAGTCTACATTTATCGGTATTTGGATTTTCTCTTGGGAGAAAATCAACAAAAAATTACACGCAATGTGTATTTGGTTAGTAAGTATAGGAACACTTATGTCAGCGTTCTGGATTTTATCAGCTAACTCATTCATGCAACACCCAGTAGGTGTTAAGTATGTTGAGAATGGTGTAATTGGTAAAAAAGCAGAAATGATTGACTTCTTTGCAATCGTTAAAAACCCATACTTATGGAACCAATTCCCTCACGTAGTAACAATGGCGTTAACAGTAGGGGCGTTCACAATTGCAGGTATTGCATCTTGGAAAATGGTTCGTAATCAATCAGTTCCAATGTTCAGAAAAGCATTTAGAGTTTCTATCATAGCTGCTTTAATCGGTTCATTAGGATTATTTTGGACAGGACACTCTCAAATGCAATATTTAGTAAGAGAATACCCTATGAAAGTTGCAGCTGCTGAAGCTCTATATGAAGATACTGGAAATTCAGCACCATTCTCAGTTTTAGCAACAATCGATCAAAAACAACAAAAAGCAGAACATTACCTTGAAGTTCCTGGTATGTTAAGTTTCTTAGCATACGACAAGTTTGAAGGAAGCCTAAAAGGTATGAAATCTCTTCAAAAAGAAATGGATGAAAAATATTATCCAGTAGTTGGAAAACATATCGATTATACACCGCATGTACCAACAATTTATTACTCATTCAGAGTTATGTCTGGTTCTGTAGGTATCTTAATCTTAATGGCATTACTTGGAACAATATACTCATTCAAGGGAACAGAAACTAAGAAACGTTGGTTCTTACAACTTATGCCATGGACTTTATTAGTAGCTGAAGTTGCTACTGCTTGTGGTTGGATTATGGCTGAGATGGGACGTCAACCGTTTTTAATCTTCGGAGTAATGGCTACTGAGTCAGGAGTTTCACCAAACTCTGGAGCATCAGTATTATTCTCACTATTAGTATTCTGTGTATTATATACTATCTTAGGTATTGCACAATTTATCGCATTTAGATATACAATGAATAAAAAAGAAACAACTGTGAAGGAGGTAGCATAGTATGGATTGGTCAGTAGCTTTACCAAATATTTGGTTCTTACTTATTACAATACTATTTACAGGATTCTTCGTATTAGAAGGATATGACTTCGGAGTTGGAGTACTAGCTCAAGTATTAGGTAAAAACGATGAAGAAAAACGTGTTTACTTCAATACAATCGGTCCTTTCTGGGATGCAAACGAAGTTTGGCTATTAACTGGTGGTGGAGCGATGTTCGCAGCTTTCCCTATCTGGTATGGTAAATTATTCAGTGGTTACTATATCGCATTTGTATTAATGTTAGTAGCGTTAATCTTACGAGGCGTATCATTTGAATTTAGAGGTAAATTAGGTGATAATAGAGCTTGGATTAAATCATTCGATATAGCAATGTTTGTTGGTAGCTTACTTCCTCCAGTATTATGGGGAGTTGCAGTAGCTAACTTCATGACAGGAGCAAACCTTGATGCTAAGAAAAACTTAGTTGATGGTTTCTTAGGATTATTATCTCCATTTACTATTCTTGGAGGAATAATGATGTTACTTCTAATGTTAGTTCATGGAGCTCAATTCTTAGCTCTTAAAACTACAGGAGAATTAAGAAATGCAGCTCGTGCAACATCTGCATTATTATTCCCATTTGCTGCAGTAGTAACATTAGTATTTGCTATTTGGGCATTATTTAAAACAGATATCTTTACGACAAACTACTATGTTGGTTTAGTACTAGCAGTAATTGCGGTAGTATTCTTCGTGTTATCATTTGTTTTAAACTACAAAGGTCGTGACTTAGGTGCATTCTTAAGTACATCAGGAACTTTAGCGTTCCTAACTCTAAGTGTTTTCGCAGGTATGTTCCCACGTGCTATAATAAACAGTAATGATGTTAGTCAATCACTATTTATTTACGATGCTGCGAGTGGAGTATACACTCTAAGACTTATGACAATAGTTGCTTTATTCCTATTGCCATTTGTTTTAGGATACCAAGTTTGGTCATATTCTATTTTTAGAAAACGACTAACTAAAGAAGATGAATTGGAGTATTAGTCAATGAAAAAAAAGGAAGCAAAATTAAAACTTCCTGTTAAAAAAAGTCTTACATTGACACTATTAATATTATCAATATTCGAAGCAGCTTGTATTATTATACAAGCTGCTTTTTTAGCAAAAGCCATAGTGGGACTTTTTGATAAAAATTTTGATAATGTAGTTAGAGATAGTGTTCTTTTTTTAATAGGTTTTATTTTTAGAATAGTGTTCTTACACTTACAACAATATTTTACAGAAAATAATGCAATTAAGTTTGAAACGGAGCTTAGAAGAAAATTACTTCAGAGTTATTTTGACCTAGGTCCTGATTTTACATCAAGAGAAGGATCAGGAAAGCTAGTAACCCTAGCTATAGATGGAATAGGGAAAGTAAAACAGTATTTTGAATTAAATGTATCAAAACAAATACGTGGGGCTATTATCCCTACTTTGGTAGTTATCTTTATATTTTATACAGATTATGTATCAGCCTTAATGATAATATCTGTAATACCAGTTATCGTTATTTTTATGATACTACTAGGAATTAACGCTAGAGATATGGCGAATAGACAATATAAAAAATATAGAGCATTATCTAATAACTTTATCGATACAATTCGAGGAGTAGAGACTCTTAAATTTTTAGGAGTAAGTAAGAACTACTTGCCTATTATGGAAAAGAAAAATAAAGAATATCGTCAAAGTACTATGAAGACACTTAGTGTAGCATTTTTAAACAGTTTTGCTCTTGATTTCTTAACAACAATTGCAATTGCACTTTTAGCAGTTAGATTAGGGATCCTATTATTAGATGGAGATACAGTATTATTACCATCGCTTACTGTATTATTAATCGCACCAGAATTTTTCCTACCTATGAAACAAGCTGCGACAGATTATCATGCCACACTTGATGGTCAAATGGCTTATGAAGATATTAATCGAATGATAGTGGATAACGAGAAAAATAAATCTCAAAAATCCTCTATTGAAAGTGTAGAAAGTATAAAACTACAAAATGTAGGATTAATAAAAGACGACAAAAAAATTCTTGATAATATCACTTTATTGATAAACAAAGGTGAAAAGATTTGTCTTGTAGGGCAAAGCGGAAGTGGAAAAACTTCATTAATCTCACTATTATCTGGATTTAACGAACAAAGTGAAGGAGAGATATTAATTAATGATGAAGTTACAAATTTAAAAAATGTCCACTGGTCAAATAATATCTCATATATATCACAATTTCCTTATATTTTCCCAGATACAATTCGAAATAATATATTATTCTATTCTAATGAGAATATAAGTGAAGATCACTTAAAAGAAATTAGTGAGTTAGTAGGTCTAGATAAATTTATATCTACATTACCACAAGGGTATGACACTAATATTGGAGAAGGTGGTCAAGAATTAAGTGGTGGTCAAGCACAACGTATTGCTATTGCCAGAGCCTTAATTAGTAATAGAGAAGTAATCATTTTAGATGAACCAACAAGTCACCTGGATATAGAAACAGAGTTTGAAATTAAAGAAAAACTACTAGAATTATTTAAAGGAAGAACTGTAATTATAGCTACACATAGACTACACTGGTTGAATAATGTAGATTATGTGTTAAATCTAGAACAAGGAAAGGTTAGTGATTTTGAGAAAGTTGTTGAATTTAAAAATTCACCGCGTTTTGAAGAATTGAAAACTAATCTAGTAGGAGGTAGCTATAGTGAACAATAATTCAATAATAAGAAAAGAACTTAAAAAGAATAAAGGTGTAATGAGTGGAGTAGTCTTTTTAGGATTAATGTCTGTTATTAGTGGAGCAGCGTTAATGTACGTATCAGGTTACTTAATCAGTAAAGCATCATTACAAATAGGAAATATCCTAATGCTACAAGTACCTACAGTATTAACAAGAACATTCTCTTTAGCACAATCTACATTTGCTTATATTCAAAGATTAGTGAGCCACAATTTAGTTTTAGGAATAATAGAAAAAATGCGTAGTAGGGTATATAAAATATTAGAACCAAAAGCATTAAAATTGAAAAAAGAATATAAATCTGGAGATTTACTAGGTATTATTTCTGAAGATATCGAAAATATGCAAAATATCTATCTAAAAACAATATTCCCAAGTATTATCTCATTAGTATTATATGTACTTTTCATTACAGTAATGTTTGGGTATGATATGAATTATGCACTATTAGCAACACTATTTGGAATATTTATTATTTTTGTAGTACCATTCGCATCACTTACAATTACTAGAAAAAATTTCCAAATTATGAAAGAAGCTAAGTATAACTTATATCGTGATTTTACTAGTGCTATTTTTGGATTAAGCGATTGGATTTCTTCTAATAAAGTAAATGAGTTTATGGATGACTACCAAGCTAAAGAACAAAAACTTTTAAAACGTGAAAGAAAAATTAAAACATTCGTTCACTTAAGAGAAAATTTTGTTAACCTACTTGCAGGTGCCACAGCTTTCTTAATGATCTATAGTTGTTGGAATATGACAGTTAATAATGTAATTGAAAATGTCTATATCGCATCATTCTGTATGATGGTATTATCGGTTCTTAGTGTAGCAGTGATGACGAGTGAAGCTGTAGCTCACATTCCAGGATATGAAGTTTCAATAAATAGAGTAAAAGAATTTTATGCTCAAGAAGATGATGAAAAAGTCGAAGTAGTAAATGCAAAAAATTCTGAAGGAAATATTATTGATGTTAATAACTTATCTTTTGGTTATGAAGATGGAAAAACAGTTCTAAATAATCTATCTTTATCAATCAAAAAAGGTGAGAAAGTTGCAATATTAGGAAGAAGTGGTGTAGGGAAATCTACATTGGTGAAATTATTAACAGGTACTTATACAGATTATCAAGGTGAGATCATTGTTCTTGATAAAAAACCAACAGAAACAATGTTAGGTACAGAAATTTCACTGTTAAACCAAAAACCATATCTATTTGATATGACGATTAGAGAAAATCTTAAACTTTCACTTTTAGACTCAGGAATAGAAGAAGCTGAAATTGAAAATAAAATTAATGAGAGTTTAGAAAAAGCTCAATTATCTAAATTATTACAAAGTCTTCCAGATGGTATAGATACAAATGTATTTGAGACAGGAAGCAGGTTCTCAGGAGGAGAGCGTCAACGTATAGCATTCGCTAGAAGTATTATTCAAAACAACGAATTGTTACTACTAGATGAACCGACTGTGGGATTAGATCCGAAGACAGAACATGAACTGTTAACTACAATTTTTGAATCTAGCAAAGATAAGACAATAGTTTGGATTACTCACCATTTAAACTCTATCGAATATATGGATAGAATAATATTCATTAAAGATGGAGAAATAGAGATGGATGGTACACATAGTGAATTATACGCAACAAATGATAAGTATAAGAAATTGTATGATATGGATAATATAGCGTAATAGTATTTGCAAAACAGAGCAGTTACAGGAATAAGAAAAACGACTAACACAGGTAAAGAGAAACGAGTTAGCCTTATAAATTTTGATTGAAAAATGCTATAATACAACTTGTATAAAAGTATAAAGTACTTGGAGGTTTAGAATATGGAAGTAATTGCACTATTGAGAGGAGTAACACCGACAGGAAAAAATAGAATACCTAAAATGTCATTTTTGGTAGAGATACTTGAAAAAGTAGGACTAAAAAAAGTAAAGACTTATATTCAAAGTGGCAATGTTATTTTGGAAACAGAGTTGTCAAAAGGGAAAACAGCAAAGTTAATTCATGACACAATAGCTAAAGAAATAGGAGCAGATTTAAGTGTCATTATAAAAGAAAAAAATCAATTACAGATAGCTATTGAGGAAAATCCGTTTAATGAAAATTATGATTTTTCAAGAATACATTTAGTATTCACTAACGATAGTATGGGAGAAGATGAACTAAAAAAACTGGAAAATAAAGACTTTGGAGATGAAAAGTTTATTATTGGTTCTGAATGTTTATATTTGTATCTTCCAAGAGGTGCAAGTCCCAAAAGATTGAATACTAATTATCTTGAAAAACAGCTTTCAATAACTATGACAATGAGGAAATTAAATGTTGTTGAACATTTAGTCGAATTATGTAAGAAATAGGAATAAACACCAGCTTATTGAAGTAACAATTAAACATAACTAATACAAGAACAGTAAATCAAAAAAGGTTTACTGTTTTTTCTGGGTCTATAATAAATACGGTTGATAATAAATATTAGCCGTATTTATTATAGACCCAGAACCTTTGTGAGGGTGACTCGACAAAACTGATTTCTCAGAAATCACGATTTTTGAGTCACTCGATTTTTTCTTAATATTTAGTAAAAGTTTAAAATATGTATATAAACAAATAAGGATGTATGTTAGAATAATATGTAATAGTAATTATATCGACGTAGGAAGGATAAGGCAGTGTCAAGATTTTTGTGTAAACATAATCTGAGGTTTTAAATAAAGTTAACTATTTATAATTTTATTAGTTCTTATGGCTTTTATTTCTTAGAGTTTAATAAGATTTTTCGAGAGATTTTGTCAAGAATTCAAAGAAGGCTTGCCCTTGTTCTTGACAAAATCATAGAAAAATCTAAACTCTAGAAGGGAATAAAAGCTAGTATATATATATTTCTTCTATCATATTCTCTAATTCTTCTTTCACCATACTAAAGCCATAGTGCGATATACCTACATATTTTACGTTATATTCACATGCTGATACACAAACATATCTGTTTAGAGATTGTTCATTAGGGAATTGTTCTTTTTTCTTTATTCCTTTTTTTAGATGTTTATTATAATTTTCTATTATATTTGTTGTATAAATACTTCTTCTTATTGATTTAGATATGCAACATAATGAGCTTATGGAAAAAGCAAATGTAAGTAGGAGTACATTTTATAAATTAAAGAATGGTGAGAATGTAACTACCGATATTTTGCTCAGAATTTGTGATGCATTGGATTGCGACATATCAGAAATTATGGAGTGTATTAAAAATGATTGAAATAATAAATGGAGAATGCATAGAAGAATTGAGGAAGTTAGACTCATCTACGGTTGATTTAATTATTACAGATCCTCCATATAATATTGCAAATTTCATGAACGGGAGAGATACAAATCTACAAAAAATGCGTTCTAATTTTTTTGGTGCTGCTGGTTGGGATGATTTAGATTTTAATGATTGGAAAGACCATATGAGATTGTTTTTAAAGAATCAAGTAGGATACTTAAGAATGGTGCTTCCATGATAGTTTTTATGACAATATTAAGGGTTGAAACTCTTGTTGAAATAGCAAATAAATTTGGTTTTTATTATAAAACAACTGGAATTTGGCACAAAACAAATCCAATGCCTAGAAATATGAATTTACATTTTGTTAATTCAAATGAGTGCTGGATATATTTTACTTATAAAACAAAAACAGGAACATTCAATAATAAAGGTAAATTGGTTCTAGACTATATTGAAACATCTGTCACGACTGCTAGGGAAAAGAAATTAGGTAAACATCCAACACAAAAGCCAATTATATTATTCGAACATTTTATAAGATTGCTTTCAAATAAGGGCGATTTAGTAGTAGATCCATTTCTAGGAAGCGGTTCTTCTGCAATTGCAAGCTATAGATTAAATAGAAATTTTATCGGTGTTGAATTAGAAGAAAAATATGCTAAATTAGCGAATATGAGGGTAGAAGATGAAAAGACAAGTTATTGATTTGTTTTCTGGAGTTGGTGGACTATCTAAAGGATTTTTCGACTCAGGATTTGAAATTGTTTTAGCAAATGAAGTTGACTATTCTATAGCTAATTCTTATAAAAAAATCATCCTAAAGTGAAAATGATTAATGAAGATATTTCAAAATTAGATATTGATGATGTTTTTAATGAGTATAAAAATATAGATGTAATTGTTGGGGGACCACCTTGTCAAGGATTTTCTCAAAAAGGGAAAAGAAAAATAATGGACGATCCACGTAATTATTTATTTAAATATTTATTTGAGGTAGTTAGTGTTGTTAGACCGAAGTATTTTGTGCTAGAAAATGTACCCAACATATTAACTGCAAATAACGGACATTTTAAAGACGAAATTTATAGCTTATGTTCCAGTAATGGTTACACGTTATGATGATACCCTAGTAAGGAAGATTATCCAGAATGTTAGTGTTTATGCATTGACTTTTACATGATTTATACATGTGATATTATCAAAAATGTTGTTTATAAGGTTATTGATAAGGAGTTGACCACATGAGTGATGTAATAAGCTGTTAGATGAAGCTATTAAAGAAACCGAAAACTTGTACGAAGGAGAAGTCTTTATTTTTAAGTAATTGTTTAAAGGATATGTATGGAACAGGATACCGAGAAAGGACTGTACTAATGTCTTAGTGGATATTTTTGAGATATTTTAAATAATATAAAAACACTTGAATAAATGCTCATATAACAATTGACACAAGAGAAAAATAATAATATAATAAATATACAACGCATGAATGCTTGTTCAAGTAATCAGATGAAATGATTTAAAAAGAGGTGATAATATGACTAAAAAATTTAATTCAATTGAAAGATGTGACTGCAATGTAATTCATGAGGATATTGTAAATCAAGTTAGAGATAAAATGCCTCAAGAAGAAAGCCTTTATGATCTAGCAGAATTATTTAAAGTATTTGGAGATTCAACACGAATCAGGATATTATGGGCTTTACATGAAGTTGAAATGTGTGTTTGTGATATCGCTGTATTACTTAACATGACACAATCAGCAATTTCCCATCAGCTGAGAGTCTTAAAACAAGCTAATTTAGTGAAAAACAGAAAAGAAGGCAAAGTAGTATATTATTCATTAGTTGATGATCATGTAAGAGAAATATTTGACCAAGGTCTAATTCATATCAACGAGAAGTAGTAATGCGGTAGAATAGAATATTTTTTGAAGATATTTGGGCATATATTTAAGTCTTCATTTCAAATGAGCAATACTTCAAGAAAATTTGAAAAAGACTTGTAGTATTCAAAATAAAATTACAAATAATATTTAGGAGGATTTAATAATGAAAAAGAAATTTATACTTGAAGGTTTAGATTGTGCAAATTGCGCGGCAAAAATGGAAAAGGCTATTAATGAGCTTGATGGAGTGAAAGAAGCTACTGTTAACTTTATGACCACAAAACTCGTTATTGATGGTGAGGATGAAAAAATGCCAACAATAATAGCAGAGGCCGAAAAAATAGTTAAAAAAATCGAACCCGATACAACTATGAAAAAGGCTTAAAGGAGGCTATTTAGTATGACAAAACGACTATGGCGAATAATTATTGGTGCAGCCGTGTTAGCTACAGCAGTATTGCTTAGTTTAAATAACGAATGGTTACAGATTGCTCTCTTTATAATAAGTTACATTATTGTAGGTGGAGATGTTGTAAAAAGAGCTGTAAAAAATATTTTTAAAGGTCAAGTTTTCGATGAAAATTTTTTAATGAGTATTGCAACAATTGGTGCATTTTTTATTGGTGAGTATCCTGAAGGTGTTGCAGTTATGCTGTTTTATCAAGTTGGAGAACTGTTTCAAAGCTATGCAGTTGGCAAGTCGAGAAAGTCAATTGCAAGCCTTATGGATATTCGACCAGATTATGCTAATGTTAAAAAAGGTGATGAACTTGTCAAAGTTGACCCAGATGAAGTACAAATTGGAGATATTATTGTAATTAAAGCAGGAGAAAAGATTCCTCTTGATGGCAAGGTAATTGAGGGAAGTTCAATGATTAATACATCGGCACTAACAGGCGAATCTATTCCTCGTGAAGTAGAAGTTGGAAGTGATATCCTAAGTGGGTGCATCAACATTAATGGGGTTATTACAGCAGAGGTTACCAAGGAATTTGGAGAATCTACTGTAAGTAAAATTCTTGATTTAGTTGAAAATGCAAGTAGTAAAAAATCCAATTCAGAACAATTTATTACGAAGTTTGCGAGATATTATACACCGGTTGTGGTTATAATTGCAGTTTTTCTAGCTATTATACCAGCTCTTGTTATAGACGGGGCGACTTTTAGTGATTGGATATATAGAGCACTAGCATTCCTTGTGGTATCCTGTCCGTGTGCTTTAGTTATTTCAATTCCTTTGAGTTTCTTCGGTGGAATAGGTGGAGCCTCAAAAAAAGGTGTTTTAGTCAAGGGTAGTAATTATTTAGAGGCATTAGCAGAAACTGAAATTGTTGTTTTTGATAAAACTGGAACACTAACGAAAGGTGTATTTAATGTACAGGAAATTCATCCAGAAGGAGTTTCCAAAGAAGAGCTACTAGAATTAACTGCACATGCGGAAAGCTATTCCAATCATCCGATTTCACTTTCACTGAAACGTGCATATAGCAAAGAAATAGACAATGGACGTATTTCAGATGTAGAAGAGATATCAGGTCATGGTGTTATTGCAACAGTAGATGGCAAAAAGGTTATGGCAGGAAATATCAAACTTATGAAAATGATGGATATCCCTTATTTCAAGGGAGAGCTGATCGGTACTATTGTACATGTTGCTGTTAATAACAAATATATAGGTTACATTGTAATTGCCGATGAGGTAAAGGAAGATTCAGCACAAGCAATCAAGGAACTTAAGGCAGCTAATATTAAACAAACAGTTATGTTGACAGGTGATAATAAAAGTATTGGTTCAAAAGTTGCTAAAGAGCTTGGTCTTGATAAGGTTTATGCAGAACTGTTGCCAGCAGACAAAGTTGAAAAACTAGAAGAATTATTTTCGCAAAAATCTAAAAAAGGTAAACTTGCCTTTGTTGGTGACGGAATCAATGATGCACCTGTATTAGCTCGTGCAGACATTGGAATAGCAATGGGTGGTTTAGGTTCTGATGCGGCCATTGAAGCTGCTGATGTTGTAATTATGACTGATGAACCATCGAAAATTGCTACTACAATGAAGATTTCTAAAAAGACACTAAAAATTGCACATCAAAACATAGTATTTGCAATTGGAATAAAAATAATTGTTCTTATTTTGAGTGCTTTTGGAATAACTACTATGTGGGCAGCTATATTTGCAGATGTAGGTGTAACTATCATCGCAGTATTAAATGCTTTTAGAGCTTTGAATGTAAAGAATCTATAAACTATTTTTCCTATTCACCCCTTGAATGATACCGATAATTGACGATACAATCAAGGGGTATTTTTTAATTTAAAAACTATAAATAAAAATTGGTTGGGATTTACCTTGAATTAAATGGTTTTAAAGATATGGAGGTTATGTAATTGAAAGTTATTGATGAATGTTGCTGTGAATGTATCACACAAAATTTAAATAGAACAAAGGAGAGTTGCCCTGTCTGTAATAATGAAGGAGTAACAGTTAGTAGGATAACCGATGAACACTTGGTGACAGATGATTATCGTAATGCCGTTGATGGAGATCAATTCTGATTTAAGAAAGATGCAGATCCTAAGTATGCTTGTTATTGCAGCAAAGTCACAGAAGATCAGGTAATTGAAGCAGTTGTAAAGCATGGTGCGAAAATCGTTAAAGAAGCAAATGCCATAACTGGAGCAATGAAAAATTCGCTTTGTAAGGAAAACAATCCTTTGGGGGTATGTTGTCATAAGATTATTCAGGAAGCCATTGATAAGGGATTAACCATGAAATGATTTGAGTTGATATGTTCTCACGAACAGACAAAACCGTTGATATCTTCCCACAAACGAGAGCCAATGTTGGATATGTTTCCGACTACGAGTGTGGATATGTTCCCCTTAACCATAGGGGTTGAGAGGAGTAACACCGACAGGAAAAAATAGAATACCTAAAATGTCATTTTTGGTAGAGATACTTGAAAAAGTAGGACTAAAAAAAGTAAAGACTTATATTCAAAGTGGTAATGTTATTTTGGAAAGAGAGTTGTCAAAAGGGGAAACAGCAAAGTTAATTCATGACACAATAGCTAAAGAAATAGGAGCAGATTTAAGTGTCATTATAAAAGAAAAAAATCAATTACAGATAGCTATTGAGGAAAATCCGTTTAATGAAAATTATGATTTTTCAAGAATACATTTAGTATTCACTAACGATAGTATGGGAGAAGATGAACTAAAAAAACTGGAAAATAAAGATTTTGGAGATGAAAAGTTTATTATTGGTTCTGAATGTTTATATATGTATCTTCCAAGAGATGCAAGTCCCAAAAGATTGAATACTAATTATCTTGAAAAACAGCTTTCAATAACCATGACAATGAGGAAATTAAATGTTGTTGAACATTTAGTCGAATTATGTAAGAAATAGGAATAAACACCAGCTTATTGAAGTAACAATTAAACATAACTAATACAAGAACAGTAAATCAAAAAAGGTTTACTGTTTTTTTTGGGTCTATAATAAATACGGTTGATAATAAATATCAGCCGTATTTATTATAGACCCAGAACCTTTGGGAGGGTGACTCGATAAAACTGATTTCTCAGAAATCACGATTTTTGAGTCACTCCATTTTTTCTTAATATTTAGTAAAAGTTTAAAATATGTATATAAACAAATAAGGATGTATGTTAGAATAATATGTAATAGTAATTATATCGACGTAGGAAGGATAATGAAATGGAAGTATTTAATAGTCTTTGGTTTGAATTTACTAAATTACCAGAAATAACGGCGATAGTATTAGGTGGATCTAGAAGTGGTAATAACTATGACAGAAGTTCTGATTATGACCTATATATTTATTGTGGAAATATACCTAATAAAGATGTAAGAAAATTAATTTTAGGTAAATATTGTTCTTATATTGAGTTAGAAAATCAATTTTGGGAAGTAGAAGATAATTGTATTTTATCTGATGGAATAGATTTAGATATTATTTATAGAAATATAAATGATTTTGAGAATATTATAGAAAATGTTGTTGAAAGACATCAAGCGAGTAACGGATATATAACATGCTTTTTACATAATTTGATAAATAGTAAAATTCTATATGATCCACATAAAGAATTTTATAGAATAAAAGAAAGATTTTCAGTACCATTCTCAAAAGAGTTAAAAGAAAATATTATTTTGAAAAATTTTCGTTTATTAACTGGAAATTTACCATCTTATGATAAGCAGATTTTAAAGGCACTTAATCGAGGGGATCTTGTAAGTGTAAATCACCGTATTTCGGCTTTTATAGAATCATATTTTGATATTATATTTGCAGTAAATGAACTTACTCATCCAGGAGAAAAGAGAATGATAGACTATGCTAAAGAACATGCTAAATTTCTCCCTAAGGATTTTGAAGAGAATATGAATGAATTATTAAGTAGTATAGGTAGTAATATAAATGATGTAGAAAATAATTTGAAAACAATTATAAAAAATTTAGAAGATATTATTTAATCTCTGATATATTATAGGATACTCAATTTTATGCAAGATAAATTTGCTAATCTTTTTTGATCGATTGGCGTATCATTTATTATATTTTGAAAGTTTTGAAATTGTATTTTAGAACTTTCTTTTTTAATATTCATTTGTATTTATGTTATAATAAGAGAGTTGAGAAAAGTTTTATGAGAAAAAAACCATATAAAGGTATTTGAGCACTTAAAGCTTTTACCAAGAAAAATAAAAATTTGATTGTATAGAATCATTTGAGGTAATTTATGCAAAAGAAAAATAAAATTGTAATACAAGGAGCAAGGGAAAATAATCTTAAAAATATAGACTTAGAAATCCCACGTGATCAGTTTGTTGTTATTACTGGATTAAGTGGTAGTGGTAAAAGTTCGCTGGCATTTGATACAATCTATGCTGAAGGACAACGTCGCTATGTGGAAAGTTTAAGTGCATATGCTAGACAGTTCTTAGGTAATCTTGAAAAGCCAGATGTTGATCTTATCGAAGGATTATCACCAGCAATATCAATAAATCAAAAAACGACATCAAAAAATCCTAGATCAACGGTAGCAACAGTAACAGAAATTTACGATTATTTACGTCTACTTTATGCAAGAATAGGAGAAATCTACTGTCCAAATCATCATGAAAAAATTGAGAGTAGTTCAATAAGTCAAATCGTAGATGCTATTATGTTAATGCCTGAACGTAGTAGAATCCAAATAGTAGCACCGATTGTTAAGGATAAAAAAGGTACACATAAAAAATTAATAGATAAACTAATAAAAGATGGATATATTCGATTCAAAATTGATGGAGAATTATACGAAGTTGGAGATATTCCAGAATTAGATAAAAATAAAAAACATTCTATTAGTGTAATTATTGATAGGATAGTTATTAAAGAAGGAATTGAAACACGTTTAGCTGATTCGTTAGAAACATCACTGAACCTTTCTAATAATGATTTAGTAGAAATAGATGATGTTAAAGAAGAAACTACACAATTATTCTCAACTAAGTATAGTTGTAAACATTGTGATTTCACATTAGGAGATTTAGAGCCTCGTATCTTCTCTTTTAATAATCCACAAGGAGCTTGTCCTGAGTGTGATGGTTTGGGGATGCATGAAACGGTAGATGTTAACAAAATTATTCAAAAAGACTTAACAATAAATGAAGGTGCAATATTAGTTTATAATAATGCGACTTCAACATATTATCCAAGTTTAATTAAATGTGCATGTGAACACTTTGGAATTAATATGGATACTCCATTCAAAGACTTAAACAATGAACAACAACAAATTATTTTATACGGAAATAATCATGAAGAAATTACTCATAAATATATTAATGATGAAGGAGTAATGCGTTCACGTATTGTTTATTTTGAAGGAGTAGCGAATAATATTCTTAGACGTTATAAATCAGGCATGACTAGAGCAACTAGAGAAGCTATGGCTAAGTATATTAAAGAAGACTCATGTCGTAGTTGTAAAGGTCAACGATTAAAACCAGAAATCTTATCAGTGTATGTTTCAGAAAAAAATATTGCAGAAGTTTGTGAAATGTCTATTAAAGACAGTTATGAATTTTTCCAGAATATAAAACTAAGTGAAAAAGACTATGCAATAGCTAAATTAGTGCTAAAAGAAATTAAATCAAGATTACAGTTTTTAAATGATGTTGGTTTAGATTATCTAACACTAGATAGATCTTCAGGAACATTATCAGGAGGAGAAGCTCAGCGTATCCGCCTAGCGACTCAAATAGGTTCGAAACTGATGGGGGTAACTTATATTCTTGATGAGCCTTCAATAGGTTTACACCAAAGAGATAATGAAAAACTTATTAATACTATGCTTTCTATGAGAGATTTAGGAAATACAGTATTAGTAGTAGAGCACGATGAGGATACGATGTTAGCTTGTGACTATATAGTTGATATAGGACCTAAAGCAGGTGAACACGGAGGACAAGTAGTTGCTGTTGGAACTCCTGATGAAATAATGGCGAATGAGGATTCGATAACAGGGGCATATTTATCAGGGCGTAAAAAAATACCAGTACCATCAGAAAGAAGAGAAGGTAACGGTGAAAATATCGTTATTAAGAAAGCGAGAAAAAATAATCTAAAGGATGTTAGTGTAAAATTCCCACTTGGAAAATTTATTGGAGTAACGGGGGTTTCAGGTAGTGGTAAATCAACGCTTGTTAATGAAATATTATTTAATTCAGTAAAAAACGTTCTTAATAAAGAAGAAATTGATACAACTGTAGTGAAATCGGTAGAAGGAATTGAAGGGAATATAGATAAGATTATCGATATAGACCAAAGCCCAATAGGAAGAACACCACGAAGTAACCCAGCTACCTATACAGGTGTATTTGATGATATACGAGATTTATACGCAAGCACTAATGAAGCTAAATTACGTGGATACAAAAAAGGACGATTCAGCTTTAATGTAAAAGGTGGTCGTTGCGAAGCTTGTAGTGGGGATGGAATTCTAAAAATTGAGATGCATTTCTTACCTGATGTTTATGTTCCATGTGAAGTATGTAAAGGTAAACGATATAATAGAGAGACATTAGAAGTTAAGTATAAAGGTAAGAGTATCAGTGATGTCTTAGACATGACAATTAAAGAAGCATATGAATTCTTTGAGAATATTCCTAAGATTAAAAACAAACTAGAGACACTTGTTCATGTGGGACTTGACTATATAAGACTAGGTCAAAGTGCAACTACACTTTCAGGAGGAGAGGCTCAAAGGGTTAAACTAGCGAGTGAACTTTACAAAAAATCTACAGGTAAGACTCTGTATATTCTTGATGAACCTACAACAGGTTTACATATTGATGATATTAGTAGATTAATTAAAATCATTGATAAGTTAGTTGATGGTGGAAATACTGTTGTTGTGATTGAGCATAACTTAGATGTTATAAAATGCTGTGACCATTTGATAGATTTAGGTCCAGAAGGTGGAGTAGGTGGAGGAACAATTCTTGCAGAATGTACTCCAGAGAAGTTAACAGAAAATAATGAAAGTTACACAGGGAAGTTTCTGAAAAAACTTTTAAAATAGTAAAAATTTAATAAAGAAAATAAGTATTAAAGAATCGATTATTAAAAATATGTTTAAAAAATATTTTACTTTATGAAAACCTTTTATTTAATAGGGTTTAGAGAAATAAAAACATGTTGATCTACCTGATTATACAAATTTTGAGGTTGTTTTAATAAAGTAAGTGTGGTAAAATATAAATATACAACTAAAGCGCTTGTAAGACTTACCATACATTCGGGCCTAACACTTTTTGAACGGGAACGAGAATCGCTTATTAGTATAAAATGCTTCCTCGAGAAGACTTTAGAACGTAAGGCTATCGTACCCACCTGATTATATCAGGACCAATTCAGGTAAGAATCTACGGCGTTTTGGTTTTTTTAGACTGGTTTAAAGGAGTATCCAGTCTTTTTTAATTTAAAAGAAATAATTAGATATATGGAGATAGAAATGTTACATCAATTTTCGAGAAATGAATTAGTAATAGGAACAGAAGGTTTAGAAATATTAAAAAGTAAAAGAGTTGGGATATTAGGAGTTGGTGGAGTAGGTTCATTCGCTGCAGAGTCACTAGCACGTTCTGGTGTAGGTTCTTTAGTTTTAATGGATAAAGATGATATCGATATAACAAATGTTAATAGACAAATACACGCTACTACTAAAACAGTAGGATGCAGTAAAGTTCAAGAAATGAAGAAAAGAATTTTGGATATTAATCCAGAATGTGAAGTTATTGCTATTCAAGACTTTTATACTGAAGATACGTATCCGGTATTCTATGAGAAACCATTAGACTTTGTTATCGATGCCTGTGACACGGTGACATTTAAAATACATTTAATAAAATATTGTTTAGCAAATAATATTCCAGTTATTAGTGTAATGGGAGCAGCTAATAAACTAGATCCAACAAAATTCCAAATTGCAGATATTAGTAAAACGACAGTATGTCCATTAGCAAAAGTAATAAGAACTAAATTTAAAAAAGAAAAAGTTCGTGGAAAAGTTCCTGTAGTATTTTCTACAGAAAGTCCAACAATTGCCAATAAAGAATATTTAGAAAAAATTGGAAAACAAGACTCAGCTATACGAAAAGCGAAAATACCACCAGCATCTAATGCATTCTGTCCATCTATCGCTGGCCTTATAGCAGCAAATTATGTTTATACTAATTTGTTGAAAAATATAAAAATATTAACTGTTGAAAAACCTATTTAATGAATGAAAACAACGCTAATAAAAGCGTTGTTTTATTTTTTAATATGGTTGACATATCAAAGTTCCTGGTAGTTTTTCTGTAAATATTACACATAATTTGAAAATAATATTTTATATTAGTATGAAAAAAAGGTTCGAAAATTTATAATATAATTTGATTTTTTATAGAAAACGATGTATAATAGTTATAGATGAGAAAGGAGGATTACTTTGAAGAATAAAGGAACATTACTGGCACAAAACTTGAAAAAACTTCGAAAAATGAACAATTACTCTATGTCAACTGTAGCAGATAAACTAGAGTTATCATCTCACGGTGTATATGCGAACTGGGAATACGGACGTAACGAACCAAACGTTGCGACACTAGTATCAATAGCAAAATTATATAACGTTTCTATTGATGAACTGGTAGGTTATAAAACTGAAAAAGGGGAACCAGAAGAGTTGGCAGATACTCACTTTGAAGTAATTGATATGATTAAATCACTCGATAGTGAGGATTGTAAATTAGTAGAAGAAGTTTTGAGAAGATTTAGGGGATATTCTTTTTCGAGAAATATAAATCTATAACATACTCAAATACTTAGGCTATAGAGTTATAATGTAGTAAATTAAATTAATAGTTTTTAAATATAGGCTAAGTGGTAATACTTAGCCTATATTTTTCTTTTCTTGAGAAAAAGGGGTGATAACTATTGATGTAAAAGAATTAATGAACCAAATTATTAACGAAGCAATAGAAAAAAGAGCCAGTGATATCCATATATACCCACATACGTCGGGAAATTCCTTTATACAACTCAGGGTGAACGGTCATCTGAGTAAATATGAACAATTTTCTAATAGGGAGCTAGACGCGATTATCTCGCTTTTAAAATTTAATTCTAATATAGATATTTCAAGGAATAAGGAACCGCAAAGTGGTCGCTTTGTCTATAACTATAACGATAAAGATTATTTTTTGCGTGTGTCCACCTTACCACTAAGTGAATTAAATGAAGGTTGTGTGGTCAGAATATTTATTAATGAATTAGAAGATGTTGAATACAGTATATTTGAAGAGGATAGTCAATATATAAATAATCTTTCAAAAAAAGCTAATGGTCTAATATTATTTTCAGGACCTACAGGAAGCGGTAAATCAACATCACTGTACAAATTAGCAAGTGAGCTTGCAAGAATGAATAAGCAGGTAATTACAGTAGAAGATCCAGTAGAAAAAAAGATTCCTAGCTTAATACAAATGCAAGTAAATGAAAAAGCAGGAATTAACTATGATAACGCCTTAAAATCTATCTTGCGCTGTGATCCGGATGCGATGGTAATTGGAGAAATCCGTGATTATAAGACAGCTAGCCAAGTAATCACATCAGCATTTTCAGGACATTTAGTTTTAAGTACAATTCATGCGGAAGATTCTATTGGAGTAATAAATCGATTAAGAGATTTAAACCTGTCACTAGAAGATATAAAACAAACAGTCATTTGCATTATTTCGCAAAGATTGGTAAATTTAGTAAACGGAAAAAGAGGATTAGTAACCGAAATATTGAAAAAAGAAGATATTCATGAATATATAGATAATAATAGAATACATAAAAACTCTTTAGAGAAAAAGTTTGAATTAGCATGTGAAAGAGGATTAATCACCAATGATGAAAAAGAAAAATGGGGATATTAAAAAAATCCTAGATAAAGAGAATAAAATATATTTTATTAAGCGTCTATATGAGTTGATAAATCATGGATATATGTTAGAAGATTCTTTAGAATTTCTATTAATACAATACGAAGTTGCTGATGATGAAATTAAAAAGATAAAAGAAAAACTCTCTAACGGAAATAAATTATCCGATATATTGGGATATCTTGGTTATTCACAACTAATTATAAGCAAAATAAAATTTGCAGAAGACTATGGTAGAATTGAAGATATGTTACTAGAAGTAGAAACATATCTATCAATACAAAAAATACAACAAGAAAAGATAATAAAAACATTAAGATATCCACTATTTTTAACACTGACATTAATATGCCTTATTATGGTATTTAATGCGCTAGTAATTCCACAATTTGAGAACATCTATACTTCATCTAATATTAAGATGGATCTCCAAACCATTATATTAATCAAATCACTTTATTATATTCCAAAATTCATTTCCATTATAATTTTATTTACCCTTTTAGGTATAAGTTACTTATTTTATACAATTAGATATAAACCAAATCTATTTTTAAAGACCCTATTATATATTCCTAAGATTAGGAACTATTCTAAACTATACTTTTCTTACAGATTTTCTATGGAGCTAAGTTTATTCCTTATGAGTGGATTCTCTTTGAAAACAGCTTTAGAAGTAATGGTCGAAGAAAACTATGATTATTATTTAACAGAATTTGCTAAAGAAATTTTACATGAACTCGATAAAGGTATAAGTTTTGAAGACGCTATTGGAAAAATTAAATACTTTGATAAATCAATTAGAAAATTTGTAAGCCATGGAAGAAATAATGGTTTGATTGATAAAGAATTAAAACTTTTCAGTGAATTGATGTTAGATACCTTTTTAACATCATTAGATAGAACTTTAAAAAAATTACAACCTATTTTATTTGGAATTTTAGCTGTAGTAATAGTTGGACTGTATATGGTAATACTACTTCCAATTTTTAATATGGCAAGTTCATTAAAATAAGGAGGGAATTATGAAAAAAATTATTCAAAAGTTGAAAAATAAAAAAGCGTTTACATTGATTGAGATGTTAATCGTGCTATTTATAATCGCAATTCTATTAATTCTTATAATCCCTAATATTACTAAGAATATAGACACTGCTAAAGATAAAAGTTCAGAAGCTTATGAAAAAACGGTACAATCACAAGTTACAGCTTATGAAATTAATGAAAAAGACAAAGATGTTACATTTGAAAAACTAGTTGAAAAACATTATTTAGATGGCCCTGCAGATAAAGCTAGTACAGCACCTAATGGTAAGAAAATAGTAATAGCAAATGGTAAAGCAACACTTCAAAAATAGAAATGGATTTTCTTTGGTAGAAATGATAGCCGTGTTAATGATAGTTAGTATTATAGTAATAATCTTATCAAGAATCTCTATAAATACTTATGAAAAATATCAGGAGAGATTAGCTGTTAATGAGCTAGTATCAGAAATTTATACTATTCAAACTAAGAGTTTAGGGAAGGATAGATCTTATATCTGTTTCTTTTCAAGTGACGATGAATATGCAGTCTTATATGATGGTCAGAAGTATTGGAAGAAAATACGTAAAAATGGTAAAGCAAAACTTGGAGCAGCTTCTGTGAAATTCGAATATTGGAGAGGAAATCTAATATCTAAAGCGAATACCGTCGATGTAAAGTTTGATAATAGTTTATATCGAATAATTGTTCATTTAGATACAGGTTATGTGACACTAGATGAAATACAATAAGAAAGCTTTCACTTTCGTAGAATTAATAGGAGCCTTGTTTATTTGTTCATTGCTGTTTGTATTTTTAATTCCAAATATGGTAAGGCAATATTCTAATCTTTATAAAATCGAAAAAGAATTAGAGATGAGAGAGATATTGTATGAAGAAATTTGTAGTCACTATAAGGATCAAAGTTTCAGTACTAAGAGAAAGAATTATTACATAAGTGTTAGTGGAAATTCAGCAAAAATTGAGGATGAAGAAACTGGTGAGAAAATCAGTTATAGCTAAATCAAAACAAGGATTCACCTTGTTAGAATTGACTGTATCTTTATTCCTATTAGTAATCCTAACTCTACTACTTATGTTAATATTACAGACTATGATAAACACCTCTAAAAGATTCTTAGATTATTCAAATTATGAATATGCTTTAGCTCATAGAAAAATACTGCAGATATACAATAATAGTGCAAAAGTAACTCAAGAAAAACATTATATTATAATGAAAAGTAAAGATGATTCAGAAGACGTAAGGATAAATTTCAATGATAATCAAATCTACATGGACAAGTTTAAAAATTCTAATGACTTTGCTGGATATATTCTCTTACTGAAACATATCAAGGGGTACACTTTATCAGTTGAGGATGAAACTATACATATACTAATCGTAGATAAAAATAATCACGAACGTGATATGTATCTAAAGATAAAAAATGAAAAAACAGATAAAGAAAAAGCCCAAGAAGAGAAAGAAAAGAAAGAAAAAGATAAAAAAGAAAAAGAAGAGAAGGCAAAGAAAGATAAAGAAAAACACTCTAAGGATAATGTAGAAATAGAAAAAATAAAACCAATTACTAACAATGGGGAAGGAAGTTAGTACGATGAATATAATAAAAGAACATAAAAAAGCAAACGCGATAGTGGCATCCTTACTTGTAACTTTGTTAGTGATAGCGGTTATATTTAGTATTATGGGGATTTACATTAATAAAATGTATACTATAAAAAGTTTAAATGATTATTACGATAAACAAATAACACAGCAGCTAAAAGAAAATAACAAATCTAAATAATAGATAGGCTCATCCTAATTTTAAAGAGAAAATTGGGATGAGTTTATTGTTTTGAATCCTCGATTTTATACGTAGTATTAGGTCGTAACTTCTAAAAATAATAAAGAAAAATTAGTTTTTTAGCAGAAAATCTTCATGAAAAAGGAAATTATAAGATACTGTGTAATTATTTAATGAATGTAGTAAAGAATAATATTTTGTAGCTGATATATTCCATATGAATACAGAAAGATATATTAATTGTTGCTTTGTTTTATCAAATAGTTTAAAATAGTACTATATTGACAAAAATTGAAACTAAATTTAAAGGAGATATTAATGGGTAAGAAATTATTATTAGGTCTTGTAGGTGCTGGAGCACTTGCAGCAGCTACTGTATTTCATAAAAAAGAAAATCTTAGTTCAGAAGAACGTGCTAAAGTAGAAGAAGCTAAAAAGTATTTAGAAGAAAAAGGATATATTGTATCAGAAAAATCTAAGTTTCCTGTTGGAAGTTTAAACTTATTCTCTGTTTCTTCATTACCGATGTACTATAAAGCTGCTAAAACAGTGGCTAAATATATTTTATAGTTATGTTTATACCAGAGAAGAATTATTCATTTTATGAAGATAATCCAAAAGGTAAATTAACTTTTAAGAAATTTGTAAAAGAAATGTATTATCGTCTTATGTATGATGAAATATCATTACTTTCTGCAAATTTAAGTTATTATTTTATCTTATCTTTATTTCCAATGCTAATTGTAGCCTTGGCCTTAACGCCTTATTTTAAAATTGACCAACAATTTTTATTAGAAAAAATTCAAAGCTATGCGCCAGGGGACTTAGGTAATTATCTTTTTGGTATGATTTCAGAAGTATTAAATAATAAGAATAACACGATTATCACAGTGGGGATTGTTTTCACACTTTGGTCAGCATCTAGTGGTATTTATGGGATAATTATAGCATTTAATAATGCATTTAGAGTTCGTGATGGAAGAATTTGGATTGTAACTAAAATAATTAGTGTAATTTTAACAGCATTGTTCTTAGTAGGTATGTTTCTTGCATTAGCTTTAATCGTATTTGGAAAACAACTTACATACATCCTATTCCATAAATTCAATCTGGATGAAGGATTCTATAACTTATGGTCGGTAATAAATTATACACTACCATTACTTTTTATATTCTTTGTCTTCATGTTCTTATATACTATGGGACCTAACTTGAAACTAAAAGCTATTAGTATATTGCCAGGAGCGTTGTTTGCAACATTATCATGGACAATAGTCAGTAAATTATTCGGATACTATATTGATCATTTTTCAAGTTATATTAAAACTTACGGAACAATCGGAGCATTTATGGCATTTATACTTTGGCTATATATTACAGGATATATACTAATTATCGGTGCAGAAATAAATGCCATCTTCCATAATTATAAAGTAGAACACCGAGTATTTGAAGAAACTCATACAACAGAATAAAGAGGGAGTGACTCAAAAATCGTGATTTCGTAGAAATCGATTTTGTCGAGTCACCCTCGCACAGTTTATTAGATATCTAAAAAGCTTTTATAAAGCGAATTTAGATATCAATAAACCACTGCGTTTATGAGTTTTCATATACACCTTGTTAAAATTTAGAATTTTTAGGTCAGCCCCTAGTCAGTAGATATTTTATGATATTAGTATTATCAAATAACAAGCAAGTACAAAATGTGCTTGTTTTTTATTTTTCTTAATGTAGATTGTAAATGTTGTATAATTAATATATGAGTTAATAATCTAAGCAGAAATATATAAAAAGAAAGTGTTTTATAGTATAATTGTAGGTACTTAATTAAGAACATTGATTAAAGATTGAGAGGTTAAAACTATGGAAAAAGAAATATATCTAGCAGGAGGATGTTTCTGGGGAGTGGAAGGTTACTTTGCACAGCTAGATGGAGTAATTGCTACAAAAGTTGGATACAGCAATGGACAAACTGCAGAAACTACTTATCAACAGATTAAAACAACAGACCACGCTGAGGTTATTTACTTAAAATATGATAACTCAGTATTACCACTAAATGATGTACTACGTCACTACTTTAGAATTATTGATCCAGTAAGTATCAATAAACAAGGTGGAGACAGAGGTCGTCAATACAGAACAGGAATTTACTATGTAGACGAAGAAACAAGAGAAGAAGTAGTTAAATTTATCGAGGAACTTCAAAAAAATTATACTAAGAAAATTGCTGTAGAGGTAGAAGCGGTAAACAACTACATTGATGCAGAAGAATATCATCAAAAATACCTTGAAAAGAACCCTACAGGTTATTGCCATGTAGATTTAAGTTTAGCGAAAAAAAGCCTGTAATTTTCAAAATAAGTTTGAAATAATTACTAAAAAAAGGTAAAATATAAGTAAGTATAAATAAAAACAAGGAGTTAGAAAATGACAAACATTTTAATTTTCGGACACAAAAATCCAGATACTGATACAATTTGTTCAAGTATCGTATACAACAACCTAAAAAGAATTCAAGGAATGGATACAGAAGCTGTAAGACTTGGAGAAATCAATGATGAAACTAAATACGCTTTAGAATACTTTAACGTAAGTTTACCACGTTTAGTAGAAGAAGTAGAAGAAGGACAACACGTTATCTTAGTTGACCACAATGAGTTTCAACAATCAGCAAATGGAATTGAGAAAGCTGTTATTCGTGAAGTAATCGATCACCACCGTATCGCAAACTTCGAAACAGCAGCACCATTATATTACCGTGCTGAGCCACTAGGATGTACAGCTACAATCCTTAAAAAAATCTATGAAGAGCAAAATGTTAATATCGATAAACAAATGGCAGGATTAATGTTATCAGCGATTATTTCTGATTCATTATTATTTAAATCTCCAACATGCACTTTACAAGATAAAGTTGCAGCTGAAGAATTAGCAAAACTTGCAGAAGTAGATGCACAAGAATATGGTCTTGCTATGCTTAAAGCTGGAGCATCAACAACTGATAAAACAGCTGAAACTCTAATTTCTTTAGATGCTAAAGAATTCGTTTTAGGAGCAGATAAACTAGTAGTAGCTCAAATTAACACAGTTGATGCTAACGAAGTAGCTGAAAGAAAAGAAGAATTAGTTAAAGCAATTAATGCTGAACTTTCTTCAAAAGGATTAGCAGCATATGTATTTGTAATCACTAATATCTTAACTTCAGATTCAGAAGTATTAGTATTAGGTGAAAAACAAGATAAAGTAGCAGCGGCATTCGGAAAAACTCTAGAAAATGACTTTATGACACTAGAAGGTGTTGTATCACGTAAAAAACAAGTAGTTCCTCAAATTACAGAAGAGTTTTCAAAATAATTATTAAAAAATAGATTTTAAGAAAGTGAGGACAATGGTTTCTCACTTTCTAATTTATATAAAATAGCAATCGAAAGGAAATATATGGATACATTTAAAGCAATATATTTGCCCTTTTTGAAGAAGATTATTGTAAACACACTAGTTGTAATAGCATTTGCAGGTTTAACACAAGGAAAACTAAAAATTGATCATCCAATATATGGTTTCCTTGGAGCCTTGCTGATTACAATATTATTCACATTAGTTAGACCATTATTGCTAGTTACTGTAATAATAACAATATTTAGTTTAGGACTATTTCCATTATTAGTAAGGACTATATTAGTTTATTCAGTTTCTTATATATTGGCACCACATTTTGAGATAGTATCGTTTTGGACAGCAATAGGTTTAGTAATAGCGATTAAAATTTTTAATTTTATATTTAAAACTGAACCAAGAACGATAGTAATAAAAACATTTAAAAAGAAATAAAAAAGGAAATAAATTATGCCAAAAATTACAACAAGAGAGCTTGCTGAAAAATTGAATTTAGAAGTAATTAGCGGTGAAAAAGGATTAGATAGAGAAATCACAACAGACGAATTATCTCGTCCAGCATTGCAACTTGCAGGGTATTTTTCTCACTATTCACCAAAAAGAATTCAAATTCTTGGGACAAGCGAGTTATCATTCTTTAAATTAATTCCGGATGTTGAGAAAAAATCAAGAATGCGTATGTTATGTACGCGTATAACTCCATGTATTATTATTTCACGTGAATTAGAAGTGCCGAAAGAACTGATAGAAGCGGCTAATAAATACGATACACCGGTATTAAGATGTAGACAAGATACTACGAAATTGATGGGGAATATTTCAAATCACCTTCGAAGAGTATTCGCACCTACAACTTCAATTCACGGAGTATTTATTGAAGTTTACGGTATTGGAGTCCTATTAACAGGAGAAAGTGGAATCGGTAAGAGTGAAATAGCGTTAGAACTTATCAAACGTGGTCACCGTCTAGTAGCTGATGATAGAGTAGATATCAGAGAAATAGAAAAAGGATTCTTAATCGGAAGTTGTGAATCTACATTAATCAAGCATTTATTGGAAATTCGTGGATTAGGAATTATTAATGTAATGACATTATTCGGTACAGGGGCAGTACGTAGTGATAAGAGATTACAGTTAAATATTCACTTAGAAACATGGAACGATCAAAAACAATACGATAGAATTGGTTTAGGTAACGAAAGTAAAGAAATTCTGAACTCAAAAATTGAGAAGAAAACAATTCCAGTAAGACCTGGACGAAATGTTGCAATCATTATAGAATCTGCCGCTATGAACTATAGATTAAACCAAATGGGAGTCAACACAGCTAAAGATTTTACATCACGATTAGCAGAAGAAATAAAAAGAAATAATATGAATAATGGGGTGGAATAATATGACATTAGGTTACTTAGATCCAATCGCTTTTCACCTGTTTACAAAACCAGTATATTGGTATGGAATTATTATAGCTACTACTGTTTTTTGTGCTTATTACCTTGCTGATAGGGAAGCTACAAAAAGAGGCTTGAAAAAAGATACAATGCTTGATCTATTGCTAATAGCTTTACCTATAGCATTTATCTTTGCTCGTGCATACTATGTAATATTCAGATGGGAATTTTACAAAGGCGATTTCGCTAGTATGATAGCCATTTGGGATGGTGGAATAGCGATATACGGTGGTTTAATTGGTGGATTTGTAGTGTTATACTTCTTTGCAAGAAGAAGAGGGATAAAAATCATTAAGCTATTAGATATAATAGCACCAAGTTTATTAGTAGGACAAATGCTAGGACGTTGGGGGAACTTTTTCAACCATGAAGCATACGGTGAAGCAGTTAGTCAACAATATCTGCAAGATAGATTTATTCCAAACTTTATTATAGAAAATATGTATATTGATGGAGCTTACCGTCAACCAACATTCCTATATGAGAGTTTATGGTGTTTTATCGCACTTGTAATACTTCTATTAATCAGAAATAAACTAGCACAAAGTGAAGTGTTCGCTGCATACTTAATCTTGTACGGAGTAGAAAGATTTATTGTTGAAGGAATGAGAACAGACTCACTATATCTAGGAAGCTTGAGAGTTTCTCAAGTCCTTTCGCTAGTATTTGTAATAGGAAGTTTGTTATACTTAATAGTGCTTAATACAAAATATAAAGATAAGAAGATTTTGTATAGAGAATCATAAAAGAGAAGGTGGAAAATATGACAGAAAAAATTTATGACCTAATTATCGTAGGAGCAGGACCAGCAGGTATGACTGCTTCAATCTATGCATCACGTGCGAATATGTCAGTATTGATGCTAGAAAGAAAATATCCAGGTGGACAAATGTTATCAACTGAAGAAATTGAGAACTATACTGGATATGAAATGATTACAGGACCAGAGCTATCAGAAAAAATGTTCGAACACTCTAAAAAATTCGGTACAGAATTTGGTTTTGGAAACATAACAGAAGTTGGAGTTAGAGACGGACTTAAATATGTAGTTGCTGGTGAAAAAGAATATGTAGCAAAATCAATCATAATTGCAACAGGTTCAGAACACAAAAACTTAGACGTACCTGGGGAAGAACAGTTTTCAGGAAAAGGAGTAAGTTACTGTGCAGTTTGTGATGGTGCATTCTTTAGAAATAAAGAAGTAGTAGTTATCGGTGGAGGAGATTCAGCAGTAGAAGAAGCTTTATACTTATCTAACTTAGCTGCTAAAGTAACTATCGTTCACAGACGTGATGAACTACGTGCCCAAAAAATTCTACAAGATAGAGCGTTCGCTAAAGAAAATATCGAATTTGTTTGGGATAGTGTTGCATACGAAATTAAAGGTGAAAGAAAAGTTTCTTCAATCGAAATCAGAAATGTTAAAACTGGTGAAGAAAGTTCTATTAAAGCTGATGGAGTATTCATCTATGTTGGTATGTTACCACAAACTCAAGATTTCAGAGATTTAGGAATTACTAATGAAGCTGGATATATCCCAACTAATGAAAAATTAGAAACATCAGTACCAGGTATTTTTGCAGCTGGAGATGTACGTGAAAAAGAAATCCGTCAAGTAATCACAGCAGCATCTGATGGAGCAATAGCAGCACAAAGTGCTTATAGCTTCGTAGAAGGTCTAGAATAATAACAAAAAAGAGAGGTCAATTAAAACCTCTCTTTTTTAATAAATTAGAACTGTGAACTTAATTAAAATTCACAGTTCTAATTTTATTTTTATGCTTTAAAGTCAAAGATACTCTTACGTTTAGAAAAATCAAATTTAATATAATTATTTTTATTAATAATTTTTTCTTTAAATTGATCTACAGGAATGTTTTCAATCTTATCAACAGGATAGTGGCGTTCATATTCTTTAGGATTAACCTCAGCATCAAAGTTGAAATCATCAGTTTTTTCAAGAGCAGTTCCATCTTTATTTAATTTATAGAATCTATAACCATGAACTTTAGCTCCTCCTGAAGCATAGACATGGAAAGCTTTATCTTTAGTAATAGATAGTGTAGTTCTTTCACCATTTACAAATTCAGGTGTAATGCGAACTACTTTATTATTCTTATCTAGAGTATAGACATCCATCGGACTATATTCATTTGGTTTATCTTTACTAGCTTCTGTAAATAGTAACAGTTCATCTTTCCCATCACCATTGATATCGAAGAAACCATAGTTTAAAAAGTTTTTCCCAATTTGTTTTTCACCAAAAACTGTATAGTTAGAAATAGCCACAGGATTTATATCTTGTTTATCAGATTTACCTTTGTTAATGGCATCTTTATAATCTTTTAAAACACTGGCATATGCTTTTTCATAATTATCTGGTTTTTTATTTTCATTGTTATCAGCATTATTTTTGTTGTTATTTTGGTTACCTTCAGTTTTTTCTCCAAAGTTTTTAACTGACTTCCAATTTTCATTATCGAATTTCAGTATTTCTGGAAGAGGGAAAGTATTATTAAATGAACTTTTAGAATCATATTCTTTTCCAGTTGTTATGTCTTTATATTTGCTATTATCGATATCTAAACCGGTGAACGTAATCACATTAGTCTTTTCAAGTTTGTTTCCATCTTTAGAGAATTTTAAGAAATTATATTCTCCTGTATCTTTATCAAATTTTCTAATTCTAATTGTTTTATCTTTGAATACTGCAGAACCAGAGTTGTTATTGCTACCATCTACACCAAGTTTATCTAATATAGCTCTATCGATTGTTTCTGGATTAAATAATCTAATTACCTTATTGTTTTTATCGAATGTGTACATATCGATAGGATTATTAGGCTTATCATTTCTAGCAATTAAAAGCTCTTTATTTCCATTACCATCAATATCGTAAAATACATATTTTATGTAATCATCATTTTTCTTCTCTTTTAGAGCAGCTTTTAAAGCTTCAGCATTAATAGATTTATCAGCACTATCTGGATTATTTATTGCAGCTTTATATTTTTGAATGATTGAGCTATAAACTTCATTCTCATTAATAACATTATTTTTTGTTTTTTTAGAATAATAATAGTAACCACCACCAGCTAATAATACAATTCCAAGTAGAGTAGATATAGCTGTTACTAATTTTTTCTTAGATTTTTTTTCTTTCTTAGGAGGAAGAGTATCTTCGGATTTATTATTTATAATAGGTGGCACTGGAGGAACTGTTTCAAAAATTCCTTTATCATTATTTTGTCCATTATACTGTTCAGCTTGAACCTTATTATTATCTAAAGTGTTATTTATAGATTGTTCAGTAGCGATGTTTTTATCATTAATGAATTCTTGTTTATTATTTTGATTATTAAAGTATGTGTTTTGCTCAAAATCTTTAGCTCCATTTATATGTGAATCATTAAGATTTTGTTTCTCATAATTACTTTGATTATATGACTGAGAGACAAACGTCTTATTATTCTCAAAACTCTGTTCATTATAATTATTTTGAAGAGTTTCAGAATTAAAGTTTTCGTTATTATAGTTATTTTGCGAAAACTCTTGATTGTAATTCTCAGAATTTTGATTATAGTTGCTTTCACCGTAACCAAAATCTTGATTGTTTTGAGAATAGTTATTGTAATTTTGATTGTTAAAACTGTAATTTTGACCTTGATTATAGTTGTTATAATAAGTATTATCATAGCTACCGTATTGCTCATCTTGATTATAATTATAATAATTTAATTCATTATCAACATAGTTCTGATTATAGTTATTATAATTCTGGTTTGTATTATAGTTTTGATCATAATTATAGTAGTTTTCATTGTTATAATTATTTAGATTATTATCCTGAGTATTGTAATTAGTATAACCTTCATAATTATTATAATATTGATTATTATTTTGATAAAATTCTTCGGTATTTTGTTCACCATTATAATAATTATTTGGATAATCGTTATTTTGATTAACCTTATTATTTGGGGAAGTATTATTATCTTTAGTCATAAACATTTCTCCTTAATATCTTATAATTAATATTATAAAAAGTTTTCTAAAGAAAATCAAGAATAGGGGAGTAATGTGATAGAAATAATTAAAGTAGAAAACTTTTTGTTTTTAGTTATTATCTAAAAACATGTGACTCATAGTTAAAATAAAAAACCACTGAGTCGTTAAACTCAGTGGTGAATCTTATTAATTTTAATATGACTTAAAATAATTATTTATTGTTGTATTTTTTTGCCAAGTAAGGCATGATTAATCCTAATGAAAGTAGAACGATTGGAGTTGCGATGTTCATAACTGTTTGGAAAGTACTTTCTGGAGTGTACATACCAGAGATACAAGCAAAAGCAGTTAAGAAGAAACACCAAGCTCCAAGTCCCATACCTACAAATTTATTTTTAACAAATTTGTATTCAGATTGGAATTTCTCAGCAGATTTTTTCAAGAAGATATATGCTGCAAATACCCATAGATAACGTAATGGCATTGTAACAGCGTTAAGTTTAACTAACCATCTGAATAAATCATTAACTTCTTTAATTCCAAACATTGGGATAATTAGTAAGATAGAAACGATAACTCCAACAAGTTTTAATCCGTTAACGTATACATCGTTTTCGTTCTTAACTAATAATTTCTTAGGAATGTATTTCTCGTCAGCACTACTTAATAACATACGTAGTGGAGCATCGATAGAAATAATAACAACAGAAACTTGTCCGATTAAATCGACAATTGCATAGATAACTAAGAATAAGTTACCTACACCGTAGTAGTTACCTAAAGTTTGGAAAGCGTAGTAAGTTCCGTTTGTAAGTAAGTCTTTAGGGATATTGTTTGTATCAAACATCAAAGCAAGGGCAAAAGTCCCAAGAATCGCAGTTGTACAAACCATAACTACAAGGGCAATCATTCCGCGAGGAAAGTCTTTTGAAGGATTTTTCATCTTATTAACATAAGGTGAAATCTTCTCACAACCACCTACAGCAAATACTAAGATTGCAATAGATGTAATATACTTAACATCAAATGTTGGCATAAATGTATCTAATGACCAATCGATATCAAATGTTTTAGCACCAGTAATAGATGGTGCTGTAATAGCCATAACTACAAATAATAATGACATAACGAACATTGAAGATCCGGCTAACATCGCCATTTTCTTAATTAAGTTAACTCCACGAGCAGCTAAGAATAAAGCTACTAAAAAGATAACTAAAGAAGCGATTTGTAAGTATGTGATATCCATTTTACTAATACGGTTATCACGAAATACAGTCCAACTAAATGCTGCGATAATACGAGATGGTTTTTGAGAAATATAAGGCATGTGAACTACCCACATTGTCCATCCAGTATAATAAGCAAGTAGTTTACCATGTGTAGAACTAATCCAAGAGCTTACACCACCACCGGCATCTTTAAAAGTAGATCCTAGCTCACCAACGATTAATGAATACGGAATAAAGTAAATTACGAAAATTAAAACCCAAGAAACTATAGATTTTAATCCACCGAATTCAGAGTATCCATTAACGACATTCCCGAACGCCCATACAGTTGAGAATGCCATGAAGGCTAGGGTGTACCAAAATATTTTTTTTGCATCCCTCTCCATTGAGAACCTCCTAAAATATAAAATATACTAATAACTGCATAGTTGCATTACTAAAATACTAGCATAGACTACATAATTATTCAAGTGAAAACAAAATAAATTAAACTAAAATTTTTTTATTTGAAAATATAATACTGTTTTATAGAAAATAAATAAAATCATAGTGTTTGATAATTTCTCAAATAATTCTTAAAATGAGTAAGATGAGTACGTTTTGAAATGTAAATTTACAATATGGAAATATATTCGTATAATCTTGATATTTTAAAGTATATATAAAGTTTACGAAAATGAGCAACACTTGAAATACAAGCAGTTTTGAATTATAATAACAGGTGTAAAAGAAAGTTTCAAAAAATGATGAGGGGTGATAAAAGGGTGAGAAAAAAACACAGAACATTAACTAGGTTAATGTTGATAATGACAGGTCTGGTAGTTGTTTCATTATTAGTTACTTCCTTTTTTATGACAGAATATATAAAAAAACGTGAAGACGAAATTATTCGCCAAAAAATATATTCAACTGCTAAAGTAGTAGCTAGTGACAATCGTGTAAAAGATGATATAAAACATCATAGGAAAACATTAGCGATTCAGAGATTTGCAAATAGGGTAATGGAAGAAACAGGAACTGACTTCGTTGTTATCACGGATGAAACTTTTACAAGATACAGTCATCCAATAGAGGACTTTGTTGGGAAAAAATTTTCAAATATAGAAGATATTAGTTCGACATTTGATTCTGGAGATCACTATAGTAAGCAGAGTGGTGTTCTAGGAGACGGACTTAGATTTTTTACAACAATAAAGGATGAAGATGGTAAAAATATAGGAGTTGTGTGTGTAGGATATACTAAAGAAACTGTAAAAAAACAAATACTACATTCACAAGAAAAAATACTATTTGGATTATTGATAGGTATAGGAGTTGCAATTACGTTAGCAATAGTGTATAATAAACGACTTAAACGTATATTATTAAACTATGAACCAGAAGAAATTGCATACAACTACATAGAGAAAAACCTTATATCCGATCATGTTTCTGAAGGAATTATAGCGATAAATATTGGTAAAAAAGTTATCGTTAAGAATAGCAGTGCTAACCAAATTTTAGACGATGCTGGCTATTCTAAAGTTAAAAAAGGTGAACAGATTCCAGATAAACTTTATGAAATTTTCTTTAAAGGTATTATAGAAGAAAATCAGACAAGTCGAGATGAATTGATTGTATTGAATCATATCGAAGTTCTAGTTAATAGAAATGCAATCTATCAGAATGGTAAGTTATATGGTGCTGTAGTTACACTACGTGACCAAAGTGAAATGAAAAAATTAATCACAGAATTAAGTGGTACAGAAAAATATAATGATAGCCTTCGAGAACAGAGTCATCATTTCATGAATAAACTGCATGTACTACACGGTTTAATTGAGATGAAGTCATATGATGAAGTTGAAAAATTCATTACATATCTAAAAGATGACTATCATGAAAAAATCGGATATATATCTGAAAATATTAAAGTACCAGCAATAGCAGGCTTTTTACTTGCGAAAGTTAGAGAAGCTAAACAAAAAAATATATCGTTATTAATTGATCCAGATTCAATGATTCTAAATCAAGAAGGTTTAGATGAACTCTTTAATGAACTATTAATTATTTTGGGAGTGCTTATAGACAACTCAATGGAATCTATAGGGGAAAAAGAAGATGGAAAAATTGTTGTTTACTTATATCTGAATACAGATGAAAATATACTATTATGTAATGTGTATGATAATGGCTGTGGAATTAGTAAGGATATACTGGAGAATATATTTGAAAGAGGATATTCAACTAAAGGGGAAAACAGAGGATACGGACTAAATGCTGTTGACACAATTGTGAAGAAATATAATGGTTTAATAGACGTGGAAAGCGAAGTAGGCAAAACAAAATTTACAATAGAGATACCAATCGAGGAGGAATAAAAAGTGAGAGTACTAATAATAGAAGACGATCCAATGGTAGCGATGATACACACAGAGTATTTTAAAAAGAAAGAATTAACTGATGACTTAAATCATGTTACATCAATAGAAGCTGCAAGAGAATATTTAGAAAATAATGATGTTGATTTAATAGTTTTAGACAACTATCTAATTGATGGACAAGGAATTGAATACTTACCAGAATTAAAAGGATATCCAATCATTATGATAACAGCAGCGAACGATATTCAAACAGTAGAAGCTGCATTATCTAATGGGGTAGTAGATTACTTAGTTAAACCATTTACTTATGAAAGATTTGCGCAAGCGATTGATAAAGTTCAAGACTATGTGAAACTATTATCGAAAGAAAAAATCAATCAAGATTTAATCGATGATTACTTAAACTCAGGTAGAGTAGAAGAAGAGGAAGATAATTTACCTAAAGGATTATCAAGAATCACATTGAAAAAAGTACTAGAGGCTATAAAACAGCACAATAGTGGATTTACTACTCAACAGATCGCAGATAAGTTAGATATTTCTAGAATAACTATTAGAAAATATTTAAATCACTTAGTTAATATAAAAATACTTAGTGAAGATGCTGAATACTATACATCAGGAAGACCTGTATCAGTATTTACAGTTGAATCTGAAAGTAGATTAGAAAAATTATTATAATAACTTATCATCAAAATCGAATAATTATTTATAATTTGTAATAAAGAGAAAACCTTCAAAACTTTAATTGTTTTGAAGGTTTTTTTAGTGAAATAATAAAATTAAGAGAAGGTGTTAATCATTAATTTTGTATGTACCTTTTTTATACTTGTCAGTATTTTTATACTCTTCTATAGTTTTATTAATTCTATCCATATCTTCTTTTTTGAATTTTTCTTGAATTTCTTTGTAAGTTACTTTTTTGAATAATTTAAAATCACGTTGACCAACTGGTTTATCGTAATCTATAATTTTGATTTCAATACCGTCATCGACTCTTCTTACTAATATACTACTACCTAGAGTTCCGAAGTCTGTAACATAAGCACCATTTTGCTCCTGCATACTAAAGAAAGTATCGGGTTTTAAAGTTTCGACTTTCGGATCAGTAGACTGATTCACATACGCGCGACCAATTAATGCTAGTTGAGAATTAGTAAATTCTGGCTTTTTACTGTTATCGTCTTTTTTATCTTCTGTATTTTCCTGTTTAGCTTCATTGTATGTATAAACAGTTTTACGTCCTGACTTAGGTATTTCTAATTTTTCATTTGACTGTGGACGATTTTTTAAAAATTCCTCTTTAGAAGCGTATTGATTATTAGATACGGTATCTTTGAACTTCCCATCTTTCTTTTCTTTGTCAGATAGATTTACATCATGAATCTTATCGTACTTATCTTTTTTATCATTTAATTTATAAACGACATATTTGTCTGTATCTTTTTCTTCAGTGTGAATCCAAATGGTCTGATTTTTATAGAATACAGCACGAGGAATATCACTATCAGATTGAGCTTGATAAAGTACTCTAATATTGTTTGAGTCATATGAATATACTGCAACAGGACTATTAGGTTTATTTTCCTCAGTAATAAATAATTCGTTTGTACCATTTCCATCAATATCGTAATAATTGAATTGTAGGAAATCTTTATTTTTTCCATTATCATTGTAATTTTTAATGGCGTATTTATTCACTTCAGAATCATTATCTGAATAACCTTTATCCATTGCCTTTTTATATTTTTCAAGAATCGGAGCGTAAGCTTCTTCATCAGATTTGTTTTTACTGAAAGAGAAGATGCTAGAGATAGATTTATTTGTAGATTTTGAATAATAATATAAGCCACCACCACTAATTAGTACTAGACCAAGGACAGTTGAGATTATAGGAACGAGTTTTGAGCGTTTTTTCTTATTCGGTTCAAAATTATTAATGCTGTTAGCTTGTGTATTTTCGCTCATGTTGGGGTTTTGTTGCTGCTGATTAAATCCTTGTTGCTTCGTATTACTATAGTTTTGGAACTGTTGATTAAACCCTTGTAGATTCGTATTATCGTAATTTTGAAACTGCTGATTAGAACCTTGATAATTCATATTATTAAAGTTTTGCTGCTGATTAAATCCTTGTTGATTGTCATTCCCATAGTTTTGAAACTGCTCATTAAATCCTTGTTGCTTTGTATTGCTATAGTTCTGGAACTGTTGATTAAATCCTTGCTGATTCGCATTACCGTAGTTTTGCCCCTGAGGATTAATACCTTGCTGGGGTGCATCACTATAATTCTGGTATTGTTGATTAGACTCTTTTTCATTCGAATTATAATAATTTTGAAACTGTTGATTAGGGTTATTATAGTTTTGATATTGTTCATTATAACCTTGCTGATTCGCATTAGCATAATTCTGATTTTCTTGATTATAGTACTGTTGATTATTATAGTTTTGATATTGCTGTCCAGTATATTGTTGGTTTGCAGGATTGCCACTGTAATTTTGTTGTTCATTATAATTATTATAGTTTTGATATTGCTGATTTAATCCTTGTTGATTCTCATAGTTTTCATAATTTTGATTACTATAATTCTGCTGGTTATTTAAGTTGTCTTGATTATAATTATTAAAATTCTGATTAGGGTAGTTTTGATTCTTCCCTTGATTATATTTTTTATTCATAAATTTCTTCCTCTATTTATTTTCACATGTTTACTTTGATTATATTATAGACTAAATTACATTTTTTTTCAAAAAGTTATAAAAAATCCCTAACACCAAAATATTGATGCTAGGGAAGGAATATTATACTCTATATTTATGTTCTTCGTAGTTTTTAGTTTTTTTATACTCTTCTATTATCCTATTAATTTTATCCATATCTTCTTTTTTGAAAGTTTCTTGAATTTCTTTGTAAGATAAAGTTTTTATAACTTTCAGTTTGTGATTAGTTGAAGAATAATCAGGTATTTTTATTTCGATACCATCCGACTTTTTATCTACAATAACAACAGTTGCCTTACTACCAAAATCAGAAGTAATAGTATCGTCATCACCTCGAATAGAGAATTTAGTATCATATTTTAAAGTTCCTACTTGAGGATCAGTACCGCCAGCAATAACAGCACGTCCTATTAAAGCAAGCTGTAAGTTATTGTATTCAGGTGTTTCAGTTACTTTTTCACTATCTTTTTTCTCTTCACTTTGTGTGTTCACTTTATTATAATTATAAAGTGATTTAAGCTCGATTTTTGATAAATCTATTTTATCATTAGATAGGGGATACTTGTTAAAGAATTCTTCTTTAGAAGTGAAATCCTCTTTTGTAACTATATCTCTATACTTTCCATTAAGATCTCTATTTTTTCCAAAATCAATATCATGAGTTATTTCATATCTGATTCCATTATCTTTGATTTTATATGTAGTAATTCTATCAGTGAAATTTTCATTTTCATTAACAACCATAGTCTTATCTTTATAAAAAGTCGCTACAGGTTGACTGCTTCTTGTATTCGATTTGTATAGTACGTTAAGTTTATTCTGTTTATCAATATTGTAGATAGCTATAGGGCTCACTAGATTACTATTTTCGAAAATTAACATTTCGTCTTGACCATCTTTATCTATATCAAAGTAAGTGAATTTTACATAATCCTTATTTTTACCTGAAGAATTATAACGTTCAATAGCATAGTTATTAAGTTCGTAATCAAACTTCGTTTCACCAGTATCCATTGCTTCTTTATATTTTTTTATAATAGGTGAATACAATTCATCATCTTTTGAAATTTTACTATTAGAATTGTAAAAATAGAATCCGCCACCAGCTAGAAAGACAATACCGAGAACACTTGCAATTATTGGTATTAATTTTGAACGTTTCTTCTTAGGTGGTATATTATTCATATTATAACCTTGAGTATTATTTTGGTAATATCCTTGATTATTATAATTTTGATTGTAATATCCTTGATTTCCAGCATTATTGTAGTTTTGATATTGTTGATTGTAGTTCTGCTGACTATTATTAGAATATTGTTCATTAAAATTTTGTTGACTGTTAGTATTTTCATAATTTGAATAATGCTGATTATTTGAATTACGATTATTTTGATTATTGTTGTTATTCATAAAACTCTCCTAAAATATCTTTCATAAATATTATAAAATAAAACTAAATAATTTTAAAGAAAAATAAAAACTCTTAACTCCTTATGTGTATAAGGAATCAAGAGTTTTATTATCTTATTTTGTAACTACGAATGAGTACCATCCGTTATCAGAAGTTTCCTCAACAAGTTTGAAACCACGTTCTAACATTTTTTCAAGAAGTTCGTCTTTCTTCTCTTCAATAATACCAGAAGTGATGTAGTAACCACCATCTTCTAATAAGTTATACGCATCATCAATCATAAGCTCTATGATATGAGCAAGAATGTTTGCTACGATAATGTTGTACTTTTTAGTTTCTTTTGTTAGAAGGCTAGCTTGATCAACTTCGATTCTTTTCTCAAGATTATTTAACGCGAAGTTTTCAAAAGAAACATCAACAGCAAGCTTATCTAAGTCAACAGCTTTTATATTACCGTCAGTTAAATAACTAGCCGCGATACTTAAAATACCACTTCCGCAACCAACATCGATAACATTGTCAGTTCTTTGAACATATTTCTCAAGGTTTTTAATACATAGAGAAGTAGTCTCATGACCACCAGTACCGAAAGCCATACCTGGATCAATATTTATAATATATTTATCTTCTGTATTTTCATATTCACGCCATGTAGGTACAATAACGAATTTTTCACCAATATTAAGAATATCGAAATAATCTTTCCAAGAATTTTCCCAGTCACTATCTTGAATAATAGTAGTTTCAATCTTGAAGAATTCTCCAATGTTGATATTTTCACCTAAAGCAAGAAGTTCAGCTTCGAAACGTTTGAAAGTTTCTTCATCAAAATTAAGTTCATTAATGTATCCTTTAACGATAACTCCAACTTCAGGATAATCAGTAGGACTAAGTTCAACAATAGTACCGAAATCATCATGTAAGTTCTCCTCAAGAGTAGTAGGATCTTCGATAGCAACCCCAGTAGAACCATAATCAAGAAGAATAGACTCAACTATTTCACTAGCTTCATTAGTAGTATGAATTGTAATTTCAACCCAATTTTCCATTTTATACCTCACAAATATTTTATTTTTACATATTAACTAGAGTATTCTAGTAATCTACATACCTACACATATTATACTATTTTCAATATTTAAGCAACTGAAAAGGGTATGAGATAGTAGTTATATTTCAAGTGTAGAATACACGAAGAAATATTTATCTGGTAGGCATATTGAAAAATATAGTAAAAAATGAAATTATAAAAAATAATAATGACAAAGACGCAGTGGTTTATTGATATCTAAATTCGCTTGTACAATCTTTTTAGATATCTAATAAACTGTGCGTGGGCGACTCGACAAAATCAATTTCTTCGAAATCATGATTTTTGAGTCGCTCCAAACAAAAACACTAATCTTAACGAACAAAGTGAGGAAAAGATTAGATGTTTCTACTGCGAGAGTCCAAATAGGAATATTTAAGGCACCTAGAAATAGGTGCTTTTTGTATGGGCTAAATTTGAAATTGTTTTAGTGATAAAAAATCTAAATAAACATATTCACCTAGTGCTTTTTTAACAAAATTCTTGACAATAACGGTCGTTTAGTATAATATAGACTAAGTAAACCGTAATATAAAATATTAGTAAAGAGACTTTTATTTCATGTTTTTTTAGAAGAGAGTTTAATCCAGAGGCTGAAAGATTAAATATTAATGATTGAAATAAGCAACACTCTTTATAAAACCGAATATGAATTGAAAGGTATCAGGAAACTGATATGAATTCGGGTGGCACCACGAAACTAGTAATCGTCCCATGTAGTTAAATAACTATATGGGGCATTTTTTTATTTCAAATTATAAGAGGTTTGCTAATATTAGAAGTTAAAATTGATAAAAATATGGAGGCACTTATGACAACAATTACGAAAGAACAAGTAGCTCACATCGCTCATCTTTCTAGATTAGAAATCCAAGAAAGTGAAGTAGATGGGTACATCGAAAAATTAGAAAAAGTTGTAGATTTATTCAATACAATCAACAGCGCACCAACAGAAAATGTAAAACCAACATATCACGTTCTAGACTTAGTGAATGTATTCCGTGAGGATGTTGCAAAACCTGGAATGGATAGAGAAGAAGTTCTTAAAAATGCTCACGAAACTGAAGCAGGACAATTCAAAGTACCTACTATTATTGAATAAAATAAGGAGATAATTTAATGAGTTTATTACATGAATCAATTGAAAGTTTAGAACTTAAACTTAAAAATAAAGAAATTAAACCAAGTGATTTAGTAAAAGAATCACTAGACAGAATTAAAGCTACTGATGAAAAAGTAGGTTCATTTATTACAGTAACTGAAGAAGTAGCATTAAAACAAGCTGAAGCTTTAGACCGTGCTCAAGAAGAAGGACATGTTGAAGGTAAATTATTCGGTATTCCAATGGGAATCAAAGATAACATTGTTACAAAAGACATTCAAACAACTTGTGCATCAAAAATCTTAGAAGGATTCAATCCAATTTATGATGCAACAGTAATGAACAAACTTAACAAAGAAAACCCAATCCTTTTAGGAAAATTAAACATGGACGAGTTCGCAATGGGTGGTTCAACTGAAACATCTTACTACAAACTTACTCGTAACCCTCATGATTTAGATGCAGTAGCAGGAGGATCAAGTGGTGGTTCAGCTACAGCGGTAGCAGCAGGACAAGTTAGCTTCACTCTAGGAAGTGATACTGGTGGTTCTGTACGTCAACCAGCTTCTTACTGTGGTGTAGTTGGATTAAAACCAACTTACGGACGTGTATCTCGTTTTGGATTAGTAGCATTCGCTTCATCATTAGACCAAATCGGACCAATGACTCGTACAGTTAAAGATAACGCTCGTGTATTAGAAATCATTTCTGGATTAGATGCTAACGATATGACTAGTGCACCTGTAGAAGTACCAGAATTCAGCAAAATCATCACTGGAGACATCAAAGGTAAGAAAATCGCTCTTCCTAAAGAATACTTCGGTGCTGGAATTGATGAAGAAGTTAAACAAGCAGTACTTGAAGGTGTTAAATACTTAGAAAGCCAAGGAGCTATTGTAGAAGAAGTAAGTCTTCCAAATACAGACTACGCTATTTCAACTTACTACATTATTGCTTCTGCAGAAGCAAGTTCAAACCTTTCTCGTTTCGATGGTATTCGTTATGGATATAGAAGTCCAAACGCAACAAACCTTGAAGAAATCTACAAAAAAACACGTGGAGAAGGATTTGGAGCTGAGGTTAAACGTCGTATCATGTTAGGAACATACGTATTATCTTCAGGATACTACGATGCATACTACAAAAAAGCACAACAAGTTCGTACATTAATTAAACAAGACTTTGATAGAGTATTCGAAGAATACGATGTAATCATTGGACCGACTGCTCCAACAGTAGCATTCAACATTGGAGAAGAAGTAGGAGATCCAATTAAAATCTACGCTAACGATATCTTAACAATCCCGGTAAACATGGCTGGATTACCAGGTATCAGTATTCCATGTGGATTCAAAGGTAACCGTCCAATCGGTATGCAAATTATTGCAAAACCATTCGCAGAATCTACACTATACGATGTAGCGTACAACTTCGAACAACACTACAACTTACACGATAAAAAAATAGAATTATAATAGGAGAAACAAGATGCATTTTGAAACAGTAATTGGACTAGAAGTCCATGTAGAATTAAAAACAGATTCAAAAATATTCTCACCATCTCCAGCTCACTTTGGTGCAGAACCAAACACTAACACAAACGTTATCGACTTAGGATACCCAGGGGTACTTCCAGTAGTAAACAAAAGAGCGGTAGAATGGGGAATGAAAGCAGCAATGGCGCTTAACATGACAGTAGCTCGCGAGTCAAAATTCGATAGAAAAAACTACTTCTATCCAGATAACCCGAAAGCATACCAAATCTCACAATTTGACCAACCAATCGGGGAAAACGGATGGATCGATATCGAAGTAAACGGAGAAACAAAACGTATCGGTATTACACGTGCTCACCTTGAAGAAGATGCTGGTAAATTAACTCACAAAAATGGTTATTCACTAGTTGACCTTAACCGTCAAGGTACACCACTTATCGAGATCGTATCTGAGCCAGATATCAGAACTCCAGAAGAAGCATATGCTTACTTAGAAAAATTACGTTCAATCATTCAATACATCGAAGTATCTGACGTTAAGATGGAAGAAGGATCAATGCGTTGTGACGCGAACATCTCTATCCGTCCTTATGGTCAAGATGAATTCGGTACAAAAACTGAGCTTAAAAACTTAAACTCATTTACTTTCGTTAAAAAAGGTTTAGAGTATGAAGAAAAACGTCAAGAACAAGTTATCCTTTCAGGTGGAGTAATCAACCAAGAAACTCGTCGTTTCGATGAAACAACAGGAACTACAAAACTTATGCGTGTTAAAGAAGGTTCAGACGATTACCGTTACTTCCCAGAGCCAGATATCGTACCTATGATCATCTCTGATGAATGGATGGAAGAAGTAAGAAAAACTATTCCAGAACTTCCAGATGCACGTCAAAGAAGATACCAAGAAGAACTTGGATTACCAGCATACGATGCACACGTTCTTACATTAACTAAAGAAATGTCAGACATGTTCGAACAAACTGTAGCCTTAGGAGCAGATCCAAAATTAGCTTCTAACTACTTAATGGTAGACGTGAATGCATACTTAAACAAAGTTCAACAAGAACTTAAAGATACAGCATTAACTGCGGAAGGTTTAGCGGGAATGATTAAATTAATCACTGACGGAACAATCTCAAGTAAAATCGCTAAAAAAGTATTTGCAGAACTTATCGAACACGGTGGAGATGCTGCGCAAATCGTTAAAGAAAAAGGTCTTGTACAAGTATCAGATAGTGGACAATTATTAGCTTGGGTAAATGAAGCATTAGATAACAATCCAAAATCAATCGAAGACTACAAAAACGGTCGTGACCGTGCGATTGGTTTCTTAGTAGGTCAAATCATGAAAGCCTCAAAAGGACAAGCGAACCCACAAATGATCAACAAAATGTTATTAGAAGAAATCGCAAAACGATAATAACGAAAATAATAAACGAACTCGAAGCAAAGAGAAATCTTTGTTTTGAGTTTTTGTTGTATTTGGCAAGCGACTTAAATATAAATAGAGCAGGAATTAGTTGGAAAATTAGATTTTAATATAAAAAAAGAGAGAATGTCGGGAAATAAAACTGGACATTTCCCAAGAAAAGTGGACATTGAAGAGTAAGACTGGACATTCATAGTTAAAAAAGTGGACATTGAAGAATGAGAGTGGACTTTCGTAGCAAAAAAGTGGATATTTGGGGATAAAACTGGACATTCACAGATGAGAAAGTGGACATTGAGTAGTAAAACTGGACTTTCGTGAAAAAAAGTGGACATTAGGGAATAAGATTGGACTATAGTAGCTAGAAGATTAGTTAATTGAGAATATTCAATCAATGCAGAATATATTTTGAGAAATGGAAGTAATATTATTGACATAGGTATAAATACGTAGTATAGTTAAAGTGTCAGGAGGTTTAATATTATGCCGATGACACAAGAAGAGATGGTTAAACTGTTGAAAAAGTACGGTTTTACTTTATGTAAAGGCGGAAAGGGATCTCATATAAAAATGAACAGACCTGGACAGAAAAGACCAATCATTATCCCAAAAGGTGAATTGAATAAATTCACAGAGAAGGGAATATTAAAGGATGCTGGATTATTATAATCCAGCTCCAAATTAATGAGGTGATATAATGTTAGTAAGTTATCCAGCTATTTTTTATTTTAACAAAGAAAATGAAGAGAAAGAAATTTATAATGTATATTTTCCAGATCTAGAAGGAAGTGGAACACAGGGGACAGGTATAGCAGAATCAATGAGTATGGCATCAGATTATTTGGGATTAGCTCTTAGTGATTATTTAGAAGATGGAGAAAGATTGCCTAAATCGAGTAATATAAATGAGTTGTCAATAGAAGATGATTTTCCTTTTAAAGATGATCCAGAGATGAAGGATTATTATGTTCTTAATAAATCATTTGTTTCAATGGTTGTAGTTGATTTGAGAGAATATTTAGATAGTAGCACGTTAATAAAAAAAACATTGTCTATTCCTAAATGGGCAAATGATGTTGCAGTAAAATACAATATTAATTTTTCACAATTATTAACGAATGCTATAGCAGAAGAAACTATTAAGTATAAATAGAAAATATACGATTGTAATTCTTAAAATGTTTTATAGTTTAAATCTAAAAAATAGTTTGTAAAGTAGAGAATAATATCAAAAAAAGATGTACCCAAAAATAGATTTTTAAATCATAAATTTGAGTACATCTTTTTAATATTAATTATTTATTTTTCACAAACTCAACGATTTTATTAATAGCTACAGTTGCTTCTGGTATTGGGAAGGCAGGGTATACGTGATTTAAGTTTTTACCGATTTCAAATTCAGTCTTAACATTTGCTTCACGAAGTTTTTCAGCTAATAATGCTATATCAGGATATAATAGTTCACGAGTTCCTGAGAATAACAATACTTCTGGTAAACCTTTCATCTCACCGTATAATGGAGAAACCTTCCAATCAGATAAGTCTGCATCACCAGCCCAAGATTTAGCATCAGCTAGTAAAGTATCAACGTGTAGTAGAGGATCTTTTTTGATATATTTTTTAATATCAGGATTCGACATAGTTAAATCAACCCATGGACTTAGTAGAATAAGACCTTTAGGTAGTTTAATATTATTTTGAACAAGATCTTGAACTAATCCTAGAGCTAAGCCTCCACCAGCACTATCTCCCATAATATAGACATCTCTATCTGGATTTTTAGTAATGTAATCTGTATATAATTTTGTTAGAAGTTCATAGCTATCTTTATAAGTATAGAATGGAGCTAATCCGTAGTCAGGAATAATAACCTCAGCATCAGCTTCTTGCGCTATCTTATCAGCCATCGCCCATTGAATATCTACGAATTCATGAACGTAAGAACCACCATGAATATAGAAAATAGTAGAATTAGAGTCATTTACACTATTTAAATGCCAAATCTGTCTATCAGAAACAATTCTAGTATAGAATTTAGATTTAGTATCAAATTCATATACATTTACAGTTTCTTCGTTCTTATCTTCTTTTTGTTTTTCTAGTCTTTTAGTTTCATCGATATCTCTTAGTTTTTTATATTTATTACCAAGGTATAACTCGATTAAACCAGCTTTAGCACTACGATTATAACGTAATTTTTGGTACCCAGCATAGCTACCTACTAGGGCAGGTAATGTTGCAGCAATTGAAGCTACTGAAACAACTTTTTTATTGAAATTTCCCATTTTAATCTCCTCTTATTTACATAAATGTAAGTGTTTTATTTATTTACAATTATAGTTTATCAGAAAATAAAGAGATTGTAAAAATAAAAATCTGAAAAAAAGGAATAAGAAAAAAGAAAAGTTGGAAGTGAACTTCCAATTAAGGGTATAAATGTAGAAAGTTGGAAGTAAACTTCCAATTTAAAATAAAAAAGGCAAAAGTTGGAAGTCTACTTCCAATTAATGGAGGAATATGGTATGATAATGGTAATATGATAATCAATTTAACGAAAGGAGAAAAAAATGTATATAAGAGATAATTATTTAAATAAACTAATTTCATTCAAAGATACAGATTTTATAAAAGTTATCACTGGAGTCAGGCGTTCAGGGAAATCGGTCCTATTAAAACAATATAGTAATTATTTATATGAACAAGGAATAAATAAAGATAATGTAATTTATATAAATCTAGAAGCATTTGAGTATCAACATATAAAAAGTTCTGAAGAATTCTCAGAGCTTCTAAAAGAGTTGTTACCAAATAACGGAAAAAAAGTATATTTATTAATAGATGAAGTTCAATTTGTTGATGGTTGGCAAAAAGTAATTAATGGTTTAAGAGTTAGTTTTGATATAGATATAGTAATAACTGGATCAAATGCAAAACTGTTATCGGGTGAATTAGCTACCTTACTTAGTGGAAGATATGTGGAAATAGAAATATATCCATTTTCATTTAGAGAGTATTTAGAAGTGAATAACATTGATATTAATTCTAGGGTTGTAGATTCTGCTTATAAAGATTATGAAAAATATGGAGGATTCCCAGGAGTTGTATTGTCACCTGAAGCCATAAAGACAACTATTTTATCAGGAATTTATGATTCGATATTATTAAATGATATAGCAATAAGAGGATCTGTGAAAGACACGTTAGTCTTAAAAAGGGTAGTTGCATTTTTAGCTGATAATGTAGGACAATTAATAAATCCTACAAAAATATCAAATATGCTGAAACAAGAGAAATTAACAATATCTAATCATACAGTAAATAGGTATTTAGAATTATTACAAGATGCTTATCTATTTTATGAAGCTAAACCGTATGATATTAGAGGTAAAGGATATTTAAAACAAAACTCTAAATATTTCATAGCTGATAATGGACTTAGAAACCATGCTGTTAGTCATAAAGATGGTAACTTAGGGAATCGATTAGAAAATATCGTATATTTAGAACTTCTGAGACGAGGATATAAAGTTGATATAGTTAGATTAGATGATAAAGAAATAGATTTTATCGCTAAAAGAGATGGGCTAATTGAATACTATCAAGTAGCATATCAAATTCCAAATAATTCACATGAAACTGATAATTTATTAATGATAAAAGATAATTATAAAAAAATAGTAATTACAGGTCGATATGAAGGAATAGACTATATTGATGGTATAGAAATCAAATATATTGTCGACTGGTTAATTGATAAAGAATAATATCTTGAGATCTTTAACTAAAGTGATTTTACTGTAGAAAATTTTGAAATAGAATTATAACTGAATATTATAGTATATTCAGATTTAATTCATTATAAATTATAGAAAGGATAGTATATAAGTATGTTTAAGAAAGACAAATATATTATTAATAAATCAACTGTTAATAATATATCTAATAATGAAGATACTATTGTTAATGAAAATAAAAAAAATGGAGATTTCTTACTGTGGAATATGACAGAATTAGAAGCAGGAGATTTGTGTAAACATCGATTAGATACGATGGAACTGTGGTCTAGAAGATTAATTGAAGAAACATTTAGTAAGGAATATGGTAAAGACTATTTTAATTTCAAATTTGATGAAAGTACTCCACTTGTAAAGAATGAAATAATAAAACAAGTTCAAGATAGAGTAGATAGTAATCCAAAAAGATATCCAAGGAAAGTAGATGCTTTAGTTATGGAATATTTAAAATATTTTTTTTGTCGAAATGATTTGTATAAGTTACATTTTAAAAATGTTTTTGAACCATTTTATTCAGGTATTGAATCTTTAAGATTAACTTTTGAAAAATTAATCAGTATAAGAAATAAAATCTCTCATACCAATCCCTTATCACAACGGGAATTGGAGCAAGGAGTATGTTATTCAAATGATTTAATTGAAGTATTTAAAGAGTATTATAAAAAAATAGGTAGAGATAAAGAGTATAATGTTCCGACATTTTTATCATTTAAAGATTCATTAGGACACTGTATTTATAGAGAAGACACAAATTATTCGTGGAGTATTTATCCTTTAACTAATTATGATTCAACGAACAATAAAAGAGAAACAGTAAATCTTAAATCAGGTGAAACGTATAGGATAATTTTAGAAGTTGATAACAGTTTCCCGTTAGACTTTTATTGCATTAATTGGGAAATAGAGTATTGTTGTAAAATAGATAAGTATGAAACTAATAGTAATATTTTAGAATTTAAAATAGATGACAAATTTGTTTCTTTAAATCTAAGGATAAAAGCATATCTAAAGACTAAAAGAGCATGGCATAGATTTGCAAACATAGATTGTGATGATTTTGTTGAGATACATCTAGAGGAAATTTTACCTCCTATAAATGATGATTATTTTTAATAAGAAATAAGTTTTATAGAAATATAAAAACAAAAAAATCTCATACATATGTTGAAGAAGTTAGCTTTTATAGGAAGTCTATTCTAATAAAAGTTAACTTCACTCTAGGTTTATTAAAGCATTCATAAATGAATTAGAAGTACCGTAAAATTAAATCTGTTAAGGTACTCCTAAAAGTTCGTCATTTAGTTTTTATTATCTAATTAAATAGTAGTTAGTAATATATGCATTCACGATATCACGCAGTTGTTCATCTGATAATCGTCTTAATGCTGGGAAGGCGATTGTAGATAATTCTACTAGGTTATCAATATTTTTTTCTGTGAACTCTTCTTGATCAATCTCTTCAGTATTATTAGAAAATAGAATGAATAATTTGCTAGCTTCATCATCTGTAAGACCTCTATTTTCACAAGCTAGATAAAATGAAGGTTCCTCGTTAAATCTATCTTTTATATATTCATTAATCTCATATACAGCAGATTTAATAGTGAAGTGACTAGAGATAAAATCAGGACTTTCAACGTATTTTGTTTGTTTCACTTCAAAAGGTATTCCACCTTCATTAACAGCTTTTGTAAGGAACATGCTAATAGCAGTTTCCAGATTTAATCCAAGACTAAAGAATAAATCCTCAGCTTCATTTTTTAATTCATCATCAATAGTTAAAACAATTTTCGATTCACTCATTTTTAAAACTCTCCTTAGTTAATACATTAATTTTATCGTAGAATGATTAATTTTTCAAGAGAACTTTATACGAAAAAGTTAAATTCAAGATATATAAAGGAATAGTATAAAAGTTGTAAAGAGATATAAGAATCACTAGTAAATATGATATAATAGAATGTAAGAAAATTAGGATTGAGAGGATTTTTATGAAATTAGAATTATTAAAAAAAGTGATAGAAGAAAACTACAACGCATTATCGGAAGTTAGTAACGCAGCATATAGTTTAGAACCTGTGTCAGATGAAAGATTAGTAGAAATCGCAAAAGATGTAAATGAACAGTTAGGATATGAACTGTATGATAAACTAGATAAAGAAAGCTTAATAGCGGACTTTTCTACTACATCAAGAGAAATGTATAAATATACTCTAGATAAATCAAAATTCTTAAATGATAGACTAGAAAAAGCATTAGTGGAACATTGTGATGATATATTAGTAGATGTAGTAAAAGCACACGAAAACTTTGATTCAATGGAAACATACGAACTATACACATTAGCATTTGAAGTAAATGAAAAACTAGGATATAGATTATTTAGAGATATCTATTCATACAGCTTAAGACGTGACTTCGAGAGAGTAGCAAAAGCAGTAGAAACATATAAAAAAGAAGGAAAAATAACAAAGTTTATTAAGTAGGGAGTTTAGTAGGGATACTAAGAAATAAGATATAAATATTACGAAATTATTTAATAATCATAAAAATAAACTTCACATTAAAATCAAAATAAATCAATGGGGAATAAATTATGCTTAAATTGAAAAAGATTAATAGAAAAAATGTAGCGGATATCCTGAATTTAGAAGTTTTTGATAATCAGAAAAGTTTTGTAGCTACAAATAATAGTAGTATCATAGAAGCGTATATAGCAATTACTGAGAATAATGATGTATTTACATTTGGCATTTATAAAGATGATACACCTATTGGTTTTCTAATGATAGGTTTTGATGTGAATTCAGATGATGAAGGTGCTCCTAAGATTGCTAAAGGGAATTATAATATATGGCGTCTTATGATAGATAAGAAATTCCAAGGGAAAGGATTTGGTAAGAAAGCAATGGATTTGGCTTTAGAATTTATTAATACATTTCCTTGTGGAACAGCAAAATATTGTTGGTTATCATATGAAAGTGATAATGATATAGCACGACAACTTTATAAGTCAGTTGGTTTTGTAGAAACCAGTGAAAAAGATGGAGAAGAGATAGTAGCTATTTTAGAATTATATTAGAAATAGTTATTTTTTTAGTTATAATATTATAATTCTGACTCTAATAATTAAGATATAGAATAGTTAGATTAAGATAGAAAATAAAAGACAGTGATTGAAGTATTGAAAAAATAAAAAGTAAATATTAATAAAAAAGAGATTTCTGTTTTGTAACGGCAATGCTGATAAATTTATTTATAAAAAATAATCATCTTTCCCGTTTAAAGTAAAGATGGTTATTTTTTGTTTTATTAGTACATAAAATTGTACTAGTTAAATTGTAATATTATAATAAATTAATTTAAATATAATAATTATTGATTTGGAGCAATTAATAGTAATATATAAAGAGGAATAAAATGATTTTAAAATTATTATTTTTACACAAAAATAAAAATATAGATATTGAAGAATTAAAGAGTGATTTTAGTAGTGTATTTGAAATCAAGAATAATGAATTTTTTTATAAGGATATAAATTATAAGTTCGATATAGTAAAAGCTCAAGAAAGTAATAATATTGTTTTTAGTATATCTACTACTAAAAGTGGAAATAATCTAGAAAATGCAATACTAATTGAAGATATTAAAAATGCTATAAAAAAAGGAGAACATAGGAAAAATTATAGAATTATCACAATATATGATGACTCATCAAGATATTTTTGTGATAAAGTATCAATAATTGTCTCTAAATTTGAAAGAGCTCTTCGTGAGTTTATATATTTGACAGTTATTCAAGCGTATGAAGGTAAATGGGTGGAGAAAACCATTAGTAAAGAAATTGAAAAATCACACAAAGAGAAAGGGATTAATCAAAAACAGTATATAGAGAATGCGTTAGAAGAGTTCTCATTCTATGATTATATTAATTATTTATTTACTGAAAGGGAAGAATGGAGTAATGAAAAAATAATAGAAGAGTGTAAAGTTGAAATAAAAAAACAAAATCCAAATATTAATAGTATTAAAGGAATTTTAGAAAAATCTGTTAAAAAATCTTTATGGGATAGGATATTTTATAATTATAATATTAAACTTGTGAAAGAGGATTTAGAAATAATTCGATCAAGTAGAAATAAAGTAATGCATAATAAAGATTTTTCATATAGTGAGTTTAACTCTATTAAAAAACTATTAAAAAAAATGACTAAGGCATTAGAGAAAGAAATTATAAATATAAACGAAGAAAAATATAAAGAAAATACAAATTTAACAGCTGTTCATACTTCATTCAGAGATGCACTTTTAAATGCTATAGAAACTAATGGAATTTTTAGTCAATTATCTGAAAACATAAAAAACATAAATATGGGATTTAGAGATTTAATAATATCAGATAAGCAAAAGGAATTTATAGAATTTAGAAAAAAGCAAGAAGAGATGATTAAACAGTATAGTCAAATTATAAATAATATGAATAATCATACAAGTAATTATAATCTGGAGTTAACTTCTCCTGTTAGTAGTAATATTAGCAAAATTATTGTCAACTTAGGAGATATATCTGAGATTTTGAAAAATGCCAAACCTAAATTAAATATTCCAACTAATCATATTAATGAATTAATTAAAAATTTAGGAAATAGTTCAGAAATATATAGTAAAGAAATTTTAAAAAATAAAGGAAATAATGAATAAGTATTTTATTTATATTAAGTAAATTATTAGTTATATCCTATTAAAAAGTTATTTTGTAAGTATCAGTTCAACTTTTATATAATGGTTAATAAAAATTAAATTGTACCTCATTTGTATTGCTAATAGAGATACATAAGTGTATAATAAAAAGAGACGCACGGAGGTGTTGATTATGACGAGTATAAAGACAGCAATTGTAAATGTAAGGATACAAGAAAATGTTAAAGTAGAAGCGGAAGCGATACTAAAAAAATTAGATTTAACAAGGGCAACAGTGATAGATTTATTTTATAGACAAATTATAATGCATAATGGCATTCCATTCCTACTTGAAATAAAAAAAGACGCTGCTATAGATAAAAAAATGATATCTAAGAAATAAAGAAAAATTATATAGAAAAAAATTTATTGATATTATTGGGAATGAGTAGTGTAATTATTAAATATAATAATAAAATCTATAATTACTGTAAATTAACATATATATATATATATAGTTTGTATGAGCTTAGAGAAACTATAGCAATAAAAACTAAAATTTTTAGATGAATCTGTTTTGAATTAATATGTTTCCTTGTAATAAAGTAAAGAGGTGAAAAATGTTAGGATTACCTAAAAATACAGAATTTAATAGATTTATTCCTAAACAGAAGTTTTATAAAGATCTTTATACTAAGAAATCCCTTCCGAGTAAAACTAAAAATTATTTTGTAAAGCAAATTAAGTCAATAACATGGGAAAATAAAATAGATCATACAACTATGAATATAGCAAATGGTAGTTTTGTAGAGGAAATAGAAGTATTTAGAGTAGAACTCCATGATTATGAAATTGATGATTCAGTTCTATATATTATTGATGAAAATATACTATATCATATTTTATTTGTATTTGAATATAATAACAAGAAAAATACTCATTAAGTTATAAGGAAATTAATAGAGAAGCTAGAATGATTAATATACACAAAATATTTCATTCAGATTGGGTAAGAGAAGATGAAGATTTGTTAAATCTATCTGGTATTAACTTAGACAATATGTATGAAAATATATTAAGTAGTATTTCTAATAATGAATTAGATAAATTCTTAGGTGATACATTAAAAGAGAGAGTATTAAATAGTATTGAATTTGAAAAGATACAAAAGCAAGTTAATAATCTATCTAAAAAAGTAAAAAAAGAAAAACAATTTAATAGACAAGTCGAATTAAATGCTGAACTAAAAAAATTAAAGAATAAAGTAAGTAAAATATTAAAAAAAATTTTTAAGAGGTAAAATGATGGAAAAAATGAGAATGGAGTCGTTAAATTTAACTTCTCAAAATATAGAAAAAATAGAAGCTTTATTTCCTAACTGTATAACGGAATCAAGAGATGAGAATGGACAATTAAAAAAATCAGTAAATTTTAAAATGTTAAAACAAATGCTATCAGAAGATATAGTCGACGGTGAAGAAGCGTATGAATTCACATGGGTAGGGAAAAAAGAGTCGATAGTTGAAGCTAACAAACCTATAAGAAAAACTCTTCGTCCAGCCCCAGAAGAAAGTGTAGATTGGGATAATACAGAGAATTTATATATTGAGGGAGATAATCTTGAAGTATTAAAACTTCTTCAAGAAAGTTACCTAGAAAAAGTAAAAATGATATATATTGATCCACCTTATAATACAGGTAATGACTTTATCTACAATGATGATTTTAAAGTTAGTAACGAAGAATACGCTGAAAAAAGTGGAGAATATGATGAAGACGAAAATCGTATGTTTAAAAATACTGATTCAAATGGTCGTTTTCACTCAGATTGGTGTTCGATGATGTATTCGCGACTTTTAGTAGCAAAAAATTTACTAAGAGAAGATGGTGTTATATTTATTAGTATAGATGATAACGAAGTTGAGAATTTGAAGAAAATTTGTGATGAAGTTTTTGGCGAAGGGAATTTTATTGGACTATTATCTGTAGAAAATAATCCAAAAGGTAGAAAAAATTCTAAATTTATTTCTGTGAGTTCAGAATATTGTTTAATTTATTCTAAAGATAAGAATTTGGCATATTTTATAGAAAACATACCAAAAAATGCTTCAGACATGAAGTTGGATGAGGATGGAAAATATGTGCATGGAAGTGGAAAGAGAGTATTAGTTGGAGAGGATGAGTATAATAATTTAGTAACTAATACAAATTCGAACAAAAATTATTCTGTTTATTACAATAGAGAATCGAAAAAGATAAAATTGAAAAATGAACACTTTGGTGAAGAGGATTATAGATTATTATCTCAAGGATATAAAAAATATTTCTCCTACAGAGGTACTAACCTTGTTGAGAATACATATAGTAAAGAAAAATTTTTGGAATTGTATAGAGAAGGAGCGTTAGAGTTTTCAACAGAAAAAATATATGAAAAGAATTTTAGTGATAAAATTAGAATGAAAAGTCAACTGGTAAATAAAAAATATGAAGCTATAGTAGATGGAATCAAAGAAGAATATTCTTTAAACTTGACAACAACAGGTGCAGGTACAGAATTAAAAGAGTTATTTGGAACAAGTAATACAATTTTTTCTGCTTCAAAAAATATAGGATTTATTAATTTATTAATTAGTTTACTAGATGAGAAAGAATTTATTATATTGGATTTCTTTTCAGGTTCAGCAACTACTGCCCACGCAACCATGAAATTGAATGCTTTAGATGGAGGTAAGAGAAAATATATATTAGTACAATTACCAGAAAATTTATATGATTCGTTAAAAAATGCTAGTAGTTTAACTAAAAAAGTAATTGAAACTGCATTGGAGTATTTAACCAAGAAAAATAAAACACCTTACATAACAGAAATTGCTAAAGAACGAATTCGATTAGCAGGAGATAAAATTAAAAGTGAAAATCCATTATTAACTTCAGATTTAGATATTGGCTTTAGAGTATTGAAAGTTGATAGTTCGAATATGAAAGATGTGTATTATGCACCAAATGAAATTACTCAGGATTTCTTATCTTCACTTGAATCAAATATTAAGGAAGATAGAACGGATTTAGACTTATTATTTGGATGTTTATTAGAATGGGGACTATCTTTATCTTTACCATATAAATCTATTGAGATAGATGGTTGTATGGTACATAATTATAATGAAGGTGATTTAATCGCGTGTTTTGAAGAAAATATCTCAGAGAATGTAATGAAAGAGATTGCTAAATTAACTCCACTTCGAGCGGTGTTTAGAGATAGTAGTTTTGAAAATAGTGTTGAGAAGATAAATACTAGTGAGATATTTAAACTTTTATCACCGAATACAAAAATCAAAGTTATATAGAAAGGAGAAATAATGAAATTACAATTTAAACATCAAAAATTTCAAAAAGATGCTGCACGTGCAGTTGTAGATGTTTTTAGTGGTCAACCTTATTTAACTTCTATCTATATGATTGATAGCGGAGTGGGTAGACAAACTTTATTAGATGATTTTACTGGTTGGAGAAATGAACCGATAATTCCAGAGTTAACTGATTCTAAAATTCTAGAGAATATTAATATGATACAGAAGGAAAATAATATAAAAGTATCTGAAAAGTTAGAAGGACGTTACAACCTAACAGTTGAAATGGAGACTGGTGTAGGTAAGACATATACTTATATAAAAACTATGTATGAGTTAAATAAAAAATACGGTTGGAGTAAGTTTATTGTTGTAGTACCATCAGTTGCTATTCGAGAAGGGGTTCATAAGAGTTTCGAAATAACACAAGATCATTTTGCAGAAGAATATGGTAAGAAAATAAGATATTTCGTATATAATTCTAGTAGATTAACTCAAATAGAACAGTTCGCGTCTGATAATGCTATTAATGTAATGATTATTAATTCTCAAGCATTTAATTCTACTAGTAAAGATGCTAGACGTATTTATATGGAATTGGATGAATTTCGTTCGAGAAGACCTATTGATGTCATAGCAAAAACTAATCCAATAGTAATAATAGATGAACCTCAATCAGTTGAAGGTAAGAAGACAAAAGAGAGTTTAGAGCAGTTTAATGCTTTAATGACTTTACGATATTCTGCAACACACAAAAAAGATAGTATTTATAATATGGTATATAGGTTAGATGCACTAGAAGCATATAACAAAAAACTTGTTAAAAGAATATCAGTTAAAGGGATAACTGAAACTGGTAATAGTTCAACAGAGGGATATGTATATTTAGAAGGAATTAACCTTTCGAAAGCTGCACCTACAGCGACTATTCAATTTGATTATAAAACAACAAAAGGGATTAAAAAAATCACAAGAATAGTAAATGAAGGATTTAATTTATATGATAATTCAGGTGAATTAGAAGAATACAAAAATGGATTTACTATTACTAAAATAGATGGAAGAGACAATTCAATTGAATTTATAAATGGTAAAAAAATCTATGCTGGTGATGTTATAGGTAATATAAATGAAGATGTTCTTCGTAGAATTCAAATAAGAGAAACTATTCTATCACATATTGAAAGAGAAAAAGAGTTATTCAATAAGGGTATAAAAGTACTATCATTGTTCTTTATTGATGAAGTTGCAAAATATAAATGTTATGATGAAGCTGGAAGTGAATATAATGGTATCTATGCACAAATGTTTGAAGAAGAGTATAACGATATAGTGTCAAACTTGAAAATAAAATTTGGTGAAACAGAGTATCAAAACTATCTAAATGAGATTGATAAAACTTCAACGCACGCTGGTTATTTCTCAATAGACAAAAAAGGTAAGTTAGTAGATTCTGAGTTAAAAAGAAATGAGACAAGTGCAAGTGGTGAAAATGATATAGATACATATGATTTAATAATGAAAAATAAAGAATTATTATTAAATTGCGACCCTAAAAAATCACCAGTTCGGTTTATATTCTCGCACTCCGCACTTAGAGAAGGATGGGATAATCCTAACGTGTTCCAAATTTGTACATTAAAACAAAGTATGAGTGATGTAAGAAAACGACAAGAAGTTGGACGTGGTTTAAGATTATGTGTAAATGATCGTGGTGATAGAATGGATGCTAATGCGTTAGGGAATGAAGTACATAATGTTAATGTGCTAACTATAATTGCTAGTGAAAGTTATGATAGTTTTGCTAAAGGATTGCAAAGTGAATTTGCAGAAGCAGTATCAGATCGTCCTGTTAAAATCACAGAGGATTTATTTATTGGACGTGTGTTAAAAGGTATTAATGGAGAAAAGATTCAAATAGATAGTAAATTAGCTTATGATATTCAGTTTGAATTAATTTCTAATAAATATATTGATAAGAAACATAGATTAACGGACAAATACTACGAAGATAAGAAAAATGGTACAATTGAATTTGATGATGAGTTAATGCCGTATGTGAATGAAATTGTTTCTATTCTAGATTCAGTTTATGATAACAAATTATATACAATTGAAGATGCTAGACAAAATAATGTTGAACTTAAATTGGATGAGAATAAGTTAGCTATGAAAGAATTTAAAGAATTGTGGAAGAAAATTAATTCTAAATCTATTTATGTAGTTGACTTCGATACAGAAGAACTTATAGAAAAAGCTATTAATGCTTTAGACCAAAATTTAGCAGTTACTAAACTACAATTTAAAGTTGAAAGTGGAGTGATGAATAAAATTAAATCTAAAGAAGAATTATTAGCTGGAAAATCATTTGTTAAAGAAGAAGTAAATAATTACACAGATCGTTCAATCGTAGGCTCTAATGTAAAATATGATTTAATAGGAAAAATTGTAGAGGGTACGGATTTAACTAGGAAAGCAGTTGTTCGTATACTACAAGGTATAAAACCGTATGTATTTGAACAATTCAAGTTTAATCCAGAAGAATTCATACTTAAAACTATTTCGATTATTAACTCAGAGAAGGCAACTGCTGTTATTGAGCATATTACATACAATGTTATGGAAGAAAAATATGATGTGAATATTTTTACAGATGCTACAATCAAAGGTAAACTAGATGTGAATGCAATGAAAGCAAAAAAACATTTATATGACCATATTGTTTATGATTCAACAAATGAGAAAAAATTTGCTAGTGATTTAGATATAAATAATAGTGTTGCTGTTTATGTTAAGTTACCAAATAGTTTTTATATTTCAACACCCGTTGGGAAATATAATCCAGACTGGGCTATAGCTTTCCATGAAGGTTCTGTTAAACATATTTACTTTATAGCTGAAACAAAAGGAAGTATGGATTCACTAGAATTACGTACTATTGAACAATCAAAAATACATTGTGCAAAAAAACACTTTAAAGCAATAAGTAATAATGAAGTAGTATATGATGTAGTAGATAACTATGAATCACTACTTAATTTAATAACAAGGTAGATGTTATGATTTTGTACATTTGTAAATGATGTGAGAAAAAAATAAAAATAAATACTTGATATGATAGAGTTACAGAGAAGTTAACCTCTCTGTAACTCTTGCTTTTTCTCAATAGGAGATAGAGCTATCCTAAGGTCTGTATAGGAAGTTGATTAGAATGATATAGATATTTCTTCATTTGGTAAATAAGATCATCATGAGAATAAAAAGATAAGTATTTATAAAATCGTTTATTATCATTTCTATAACTTCTTTCAACTTTATCATTATGCCCTGGAGTTCGAAGTCTAATGAGTTGGTGTTTTATATCTAAATGGTTACACAATACATCGAAAGGATGTATTCGTTTAGTGTCCTAAAAGCGTGTGAATTCACAACCATTATCAGTTTGTATAATTTTTGATTTGTATCCAAATGCAGGAGTTACTCTTCTTTTTTTATATTTTATCTCATATCAATTGTAATACTATAGAAATTTGGAAAATCAACTTGTGGATAAGTTATGAAAACTGTGCATAAAAGATCAAATTTGGTATAATTATTAATGTAAAATTAAAAATATTATAAAATTGGATTTTATTCATAGGAGAAGATATGTTTGATTATTTAAAGGTTTGGATAAATACAAATGAAGAAACTGAAAATAAAATAGTAAATGATTTTTTATCAGATATTGATATAGAATTAGAAGGAAATTATTTATATAAAAATATAGTATATAAGTTCTGTAAAAATGAACAATTAAAATATTGGAATAGAGAAATTTATTATTTTATCGACAACAAAATTAAAAAATTAGAAAATAAATTAGGAAAAAATAAATTATTGAATGTGATAGTCGATAATCTAGATTTATTAATTAAATCATATGAAAAATTGCTGACTATTGAAGAAAGAATAATTTTAATGGAAAAATTTAATGGTTCTGAGGAATTGAAAGCCAATATTTTCTCACTTAATATATATAATGATTTATTGAATTCTTCTTACAGTAGTCTTTTAAAATTATTTATAGAAATTGAAGGAGTTGTTGAAGAAAAAAATCTATTTCAGAAAAATTTAACATCTTAAATTGACGTACTTACTGCAAGGGAATATGAAGAATTAACAAAATTATCTGATTCTGACATACGAAACTCTATTTCTCACGGAGATACATATTTAAATAATAACAAGATAACTTTTAGATATAAAATAGGTAGAGAATATTTAGAAAAAAATAAATTAACGTATGACTTTGTGATAGATTTAAAAGAAGTATTTGATGCTACTGCTGCGACATGCCTAAGGTTATTTATATATTTAATCGAAAATATGGTAACAGAAGAGGTTATACTACAAAATCCCAATATTTCGGAAGAAGGGAAAAACTTTATAAAAAATTTAAGTTATTCGACAATATTAATGGAGTGTAATTATTCATATTCATTTAATCCATTTGGAAATAAAGAAAAAATACAATTTAATATAGATTATACACATCCAAATTTAGACATCGATTCTCGTTGTGAATTTGGACTAAATGTAGTAAATTGCGTAGTAGAAAAGGAAAATCTAAAATATAGTGATGATTTATATGTGGGATTTAAATCAACGAAATCATTAAATTCATTTCTTAGATTAAATGTAAAACAATTATTTGAAATATTTAGTTATTCAGAGCAAAGAGAAAATGCGTTGGTAGAATTGTATCGTTCATCATCAATGTTCGAAGTTAATGAAGAGATCAGGAATGAAACTGATGATTTATTTAGAAACTATGGAAATATAGAAAATGAGAGATATAAGGTTTCAGAAATAACCGATATTAGTTTAGATGATAAAAAAAGATTTAGTTGTACAATGTATGTTGGAAAAGTTAACAAATTTCAGTTGAAAGAGATAGTTAATGAAGCTATTATTGAAGTGAAGACTATTAAAAATTATGGATTTAGTAATAATAAAGTGAAGCATGGGGAAATGGAAACTGACATTGTATATATGACTATTTATAAAGAAGAAGTAAGAAGAGGAAATAAGAGAAGTTTATTTTCAGAGAACGAAAATTTTATTTGTTATGTTCAGTATGATATAAATAAAAAATTTCAAATAAAACATGATTTAATCGATAAATATTTGACTCCAGAAAGAATAGGTTATTTACAATATAGATGGAATCCAAATTTTAATAAAAAGAAATAAATATTTAGGAGTGAATTTACTAAAATATGGTAACAAAGAAACAACATTATTATCCAAGATCTTTAATTAAGCATTTTGCCAATGAAGATGATAAATTATATACATACATTAGGATTTCAAATAGGATACAATATATAAATTATGAAAATATTTGTGCTGAGAATTATACATATGAAGGTAGTTCTGGTATAGATAATATTTTAGAAAATAGTTTAAGTGTACTAGAAGCTAAAATTGCACCAATAGTAAATAAAATTCTTACTAATATAGTTATAAAAGATGATAGAATCACGGTTGATTTAAGAGAAGATGAAATTGATTTTTTATTTAAATATATAAATATACAGTATATTAGAACAAATACGGGACGAATAAGTTTCGTTAGGAGTTTTGGTAATATAAATTATGTTAGGAGAAGATACCCCTATAAAATAGAAGAAATAAAAGAAAGTAAAAATAATGAAATACTGCATTTCAACGATAGGTTTAAACAAATAGGAGTGCTAGAGAATTTTATAAAGTTTTTAAAGAAACCTAAAAATATGAATTTTCATATTTTGGTTGGAGAAAATTATATAACAAGTGATAATCCTGTGATAATGTTAAATGAAGGAAAACAAATATTTATGCCTATTTCTAATAATATTTGTGTTACATTTCAAATAGCTGATTATAGTAATACTGATAAAATTCTTTTGCCTTATAATGCAGGATTAAATAGATATCTTAATGAATGCCAAATTGAAACTTCAAACTATTATATTATGTCGATAGAAAATTTTGATTTAGTCACAAATTGGTATATTTATAGAAGGTTTCACGTAATAGATTGGGAAAAAATATCAAAGCATTTTAAATGATTAATTTATATACCAAAGTAATACGATATGAGAAATGTTATTTTAGATGTATTATATTTAAATAAAGAACAAAAAAATATAGAATTAAATTTGACATAGTAGGTTAAATTAATTATCAAAGTAAAGGAATTGTTAAATGGGAAATTACAATGAGTTACTAACTCTTAGGAATAAAATAGAAAACACACTGAATTATCAATTATCACTAAGTAATTTGGAATTATATCACAGCAATCTATTTGCTGTTGTTCTGGAAAAATCTGAATTTATTAATCATAAGTTTTTTAGTAATGTTTTTGATATTAATAAAAAATATACTGACTTGAAAGTATATAGAGAAAAAAACTCGATAGATTTAACTATCGAGGTTATTGATGAGGATAGTAAGAATCATGTTATTTTTATAGAAAATAAAGTTAAGTCTTTACCTGATGAGAATCAATTAATTCGTTATTCTGAAAAAGATTCTAATGCTAAAGGGATACTTCTTAGTTTAGTTGAACCTGGATTTGATCTTCCTAATAGTTGGTTTAGAAGAAGTTATGGTGATTTAATTGAGTATTATAGTGATTTACTTGAAAAAGTAGATGAGACTTTTAGATTATTCTTAATAGATTATATTGATTATATGAAAAATTTGGAAAAATTTATTGAAAAGATAAGTTATGGTGAATCATACTTTTTAGAAGAGTCTAATAATAAAGTACTTGATGGTATGAGATTAAGGTCGGTTATCGAGAAGATTCACTATGCGAATCTACAGAATAAGATTTCTGATTTAGGGTATAAAACATACTCTGGTAGAATAAGGGGAGGACATCATTTTGGTATAGTTCTTCCTATCGAAGGTACTACGTCATCTTTTGATATTCAGATACAAGGAAATCAGTATAGACATAAGGTTAATTTTTCTCTTGAAGATAAAGCAAAAATAGGTGATTTAGAAAGAATATGTGATAGTATAAAAGAGAAAACTTGTCTGTATCATTTCAATCTAGAGGATAATCCAATTTTACAAAAATCATCTTCAAGGAAAAAGTGGAAGTCATATGATAGACGGGATTTTTATGATTATGCACTTATAAAAAAACATGTATCAAGTAAAGAGTTGATTAATTATATAAAAACTGATGTTAGGAAAATTGAAGCGCATCTGAAAATTGTTAAAGAGATTATTTTGGAAAATATGGCTTAAGCATATAATAAATAATTTTATTGGGTGATAATTTATGGGAACAAAAAATAATAAACATCATAGGAGAAATTAATGGAACTAAGAAACGAGAAATTTGTCATCGATAATAAAGAATGTATTGGATATATTTCTGAGAATACAAAATATTTATTAATACAACCTGTTGATGAACATGATATAGAAGTATTGGATAACGAAGTAGCAGAAATTGAAAAAAATACAGATAAACAATTCTCGCTTATTGCTTTTAAAATAGAGGATTGGAATAATGAACTTTCTCCTTGGGAAGCACCTCCAGCATTTGGAAAAAAATCTTTTGGTTCGGGTGCTAAAGATACTTTAGAATTTATTGAAAGTAGATTAATACCACCGATTAAAGAAAAATATGATTTTTCTGATGATGTTCAGGTGATATTAGGTGGTTATTCTTTGGCAGGTTTATTCAGTCTTTGGAGTGCTTATAAGTCAAAAACATTTTCAGGGATTGCTGCAGCTTCTTCTTCTGTTTGGTTTAATGGATGGGAAGAATTTATGAATAATAATACGCCATTAAGTAACACTATTTATCTAAGTTTAGGTGATACTGAAGAGAAAACGAAAAATAAAGTAATGTCTGCTGTTGGAAATAATATTAGAAAACAGGAAGAACTATTAAAAAATAATAATATAAGTACAATATTAGAATGGAATAAAGGTGGTCATTTTAGTGATTCAGACATTCGTGTAGCTAAAGCTTTTGTATGGTGTATTGAAAATATTTTATTAAATATTTAAATCAACTTTGAAATTGATAAGATAGTTTAAAATACATTCACTAAGATTTTGAAACTATCTGGATGATTATTCGGTATTTAGAATGTGGTTTGTGAGATTTATCCATAAGTAATTTTTTATTCCAATATATTAAATATATGCTTTGGAAACTTTGTAATGTATGAGGTATAAGTTGTTGTATATTTTGTAAATTTTTTGTTAAAATGGTTTTCATAAGAGTAAATTCATTTTTTGATTTGTCGTAATTTCATTAAACAGGAGTTACTCTTTTTTATATATTATTTCATGTCAATTGCAACGTTACATGTTTTATATTATTAATTAAAAATTATTATAGATTAAAATATAGAAGAGTGATATAATATCTTTAAAATTACTATTGGAGGATAGTGATGTACGAATTTAATACGACTGAACAAAACTTAGGAAAAGCTAATGATTTTGAAACAAAAGCAATGCTTTATTTAATGAGTTTTAGAGCTGATAGTAAAAATATAACTATTTTCTTTATTGATTGTTTCAATGATACAACTGGAGCTGATGATGATATATTGTCTTTGTGGGATGTTCAAGCAAAAAATGTTTCTTCATTGAGACCAAAGACAATAGGGGAATGTTTGATAACGCTTTTTCAAAATTATATATCTGAAATTGATTTTTTTGAGTATATTTTATTTATTCCAAAGTTGAAAGAAGTGTATTTAAAAAATGAAGAATTATTAGAATTTAAAGTTGACAATTTTAAAGAGAATTATAAAGAAAATATAATAATAGGACTTGAAACTGAATACATAAGAAGAAATAAAGATAGAGTATTAAAAGATAGTGATCTGAGAATCAAAATAGAAGAATTCATAGAAATTGTGATGTTTGTTGTTGGAAAAAAAGAAAAAGCAATATATATAAATAATATAATTAATTTCAAATCGCATAATAAAGGAGAACATTTTTATAATTTAATTTTTGATGAAATAAGAAACAAACAAGCAGAATTAAAAAATATTAATATTCATAAATTTACTGTTGAGAAAGCTTCTGAAGTAATAAAGTTTAATAAATATATTACAAGGAAACAGTTAGAGATGTTAATTATTAATAGAATTATAGGAATAGAATTATTTACTAGTTCTCGTATTCCTAATGATTTTTATGATGAACTTGTTAATATGAATAAAGTAGAAAGAAAAGAAATAATTCAGGAGTGTAATGCTAATATATCTAAACTTTTTTTTGACAAAAATAGTCAAAAAAAAGAATTATTCTGGTCATTATTAGAAGAAATTTTGATATGTGTTGAGGTATATCCTGATATTAGAGATGTTTTAGGGAAAGTTAAGTGTAATAATATCCCTAAATTTATAGATGACGAATTTACATTATTATACTTAATTTCTATGGTGAAGGAAGGGCTTGAAGAGAATGATAGTAAAAAAAATTGGATTTGGTAATTTTCAAGAATCATTTGTTGAAGATAGATTAAAAGAAGGTGTTAATATAATTTTTAGTGATGATAATAATAAGGGGAAAACATTGTTATTTCAAGCTTTAATGTTCTCTATAGGGAATACACCTATTTTTCCAGAAAATTTTAAAAAAGAAGACTATTATTTTTATTCAAAAATAGATTTTAATGGGGAAGAATATAAATTTTTAAGAAAGAATGATTCATTTATAGTTCGAAAAAATGATGAATTATTTTTGTTTGAAAGTGTGTCAGGGTTGAAACATTTTTTCAAAAAACAAGGATTATTAGATATTCCTATTATAGAAAAAGATGGAAGAGATAAATTGGCTGATTTAGAAATATTTTATGAATTATTTTTTATTGGTCAGGATAATAGAAATCCCTCTAATATTATTAATAAAGGATACTATAATAAGAATGATTTTATTAATATGATTATGGCATTAAAGGGTTATAAGGTCGTAAATAATAAACTTGATATGTTAGAAATAAAAAATAAGATTGACGAAATAAATGATAAAATTAAAGAAAATAAAAAATACCTAAAATTAAGAAAAGAGAATAAGAAAATATCTTCTTACCTTGATAACTTTTCTGATAGTGAAGAATTTAATGATTTTAGGTATATGTCAAGGAAGTACAATGAGCGATTAGGGGCTTATAAAAGAGAAAGAAATAGGGAAGAAAATCGAAAAGAAAAATTAAAAGAATTATTAAGAGAATTAAGATCATTAAATATAGAAATGAAAACTGGTAATATTTATTGTGTAGAATGTGGTAGCGATAAAATTAGTTTTAAAAATCATGATTTTCATTTTGAATTAAGTAATGCAGAAGTACGGAATCAAATTCTATCTTCTATTGAGTTTCAAATAGCGATTAGTGAAGATGAGATAAATGAATTGGAAATAAAAATCAATATATTACAGGGGAAACTGAAGGAGTTATTAATTAATACCCCAGTAGAGCTAAAGAGTATATTATTATATTCTGAGTATTTTGAGCAAGATATTGACTATGATAAAAAAATAATGGATCTAAAAGAAGAATTAAATATATTAAAAAAATCTAAAGAAACAATTGAGAGTGAACAAAATTCAAGTAAAGAAGGAATAAAATTAACAAAAAAAGAGTTAATAGAAAGAATGAATAGGTATTATAAAAAAATTGATTCTTCAGGAACATTGATTTTTGATAATTTATTTACTAAAAAAGATACTACATTTTCCGGAAGTGATAAACAAGTTTATTATTTTTGTAGATTACTTGCATTGAATGATTTATTAAATCACCCGTATCCTATTATTATAGACTCGTTTAGAGAAGGAGAAATATCGACGGCAAAAGAGGAGATAATGTTAGCTTACTTTAAGAAAATAAATAAGCAAGTAATTTTATCTTCAACATTGAAAGTACAAGAGTATGTAGTAGATAAATATAATAATATTGATCATATTAATTTGCTTGATTATAGTAGTCATAAAGATAGTAAAATACTTAGTTCTAATTTTTCAATACAGTTTAATAAAATATTAAAAGAATTTAATATTAATATTGAATAAGTAAAGATAGTAACAATCAATTAATTTTTTACTTAATAGTTAGCCTATTTTCTTTCATTCTATTCTTTTTCACGTTATAATTAAGTTACTATTACTAGAAAATTTCGGAGGTAACATATGAATGAAGTAATTAAAACGATGCTAGATCATCGTACGACTCGTAGTTTTGTAAAAGGGAAAGAACTACCTAAGGAACATCTTGAGCAAATCATCGCTAGTTCTAAACAAGGATCTAGCTGGATGAATGGTCAACATTATAGTATTATTGTGACAACAGGTGAAACTAAACAACAAATTGCTGATTTAATCCGTGATAAAGCACCTGGTAATGCAGCTCATATTGAAAATGCTGCTGCGTTCTTACTATATTGTTTAGATTATACTAACATCAAATTAGCGTTTGACATTGAAGGTGGAGTGTTTGATATTTCTAATCAATACGAGCCGCTACTTATTGGTACTTTAGATGTAGGTATTGCGATGCAAAATGCTGCTTTAGCTGCTGAGTCTTTAGGATATGGAATTGTTTATTGTGGTGGAGTAAGAGGTTTTGGTGATAAAATTTCTGAATTACTAAATATTCCGGAAAATGCTCTGTTCCTATGTGGCCTAAGTATCGGTGTTAAAGATGAAGAGTTATCAACGGAAAAAGTTAAACCTAGATTACCAGTCGCGGCTAATGTAGGATATAATGAATTCCCTAAATCAAATGTAGAGGTATTAAAAGAATACCGTCAAACTATGGCAGACTTCGCAGAAGCACGCGAGACAAAAACATGGACTAAGAAATTTGCTGACTTCTATGCACAACCTTCAGGAATAGAAAAAGTAACTAAAGAACTATTAGAAAAAAATGGTTTTGTAAGTGAGAAGGAAAAATAATCTTAAGTAAAATTACTTAAAAATAGATATATTAAAAATGTAGAAGAGTTAATTTAATTCTTTGAAAATAGTGTCATTTGCTGAAGGTACGGGATAAAAATAATTCGGTTTGAAAATTATGTTTAGATAAATATAAATTATCGTTGGGGATGGCTCGATAAAATTGATTTCTTTGAAATCACGATTTTGAGCCATTCTTTTCTATAAATCTAATTGACAAATCTTGATACATGTATTATATTTAAGAGAAGGATAAGAAAGGAGAGTTCAAAGTGGTAAAATAATGGTATATATTAATTAATTGTTTATTTATTCTTGCTAAGTCTAATTATAATTTTTTTAATATATATAAAGAGAGCATCACTCTTATTTTACCGTTGAGCTAATCATTTATGAAAAAAGAATATAAATTAGGTAAAAGAAAATTGGAAATAGAAATTCGTAGAAGTACAAAAAAAGAATTTTTACAAAGTGTTTTTGGAATTTCTATTGTAGGAATATTAATTTATTATTTTTTCTTTAATAAATAGTAAAAGTATAATGATGGGGGAACTAAAATGACAGAATCAAAAACTTCTGAAGCACAAAAGAAAGCGAGTAAAGCTTATTATGAGAAAAATAAAGAACGTGCTTTAATGAATAATAGAAGAACTGCGGCTAGAACATTCGTGAGACACTATGCAACAAAAGAGGATATGGAAAACTTAATAGAAATATTTAATAATGAAAATCCTAATGCAAAATTGTAGCTAATGTTTTAGTAAATCGTAAAATTATTGATAGTTTACTTTACAATAAAATATATAATCTATGCGTGATTTATTTCACGCTTTTTTATTACTAAAAAAAACACCTATGAAGTCTCATAAGTGTCTTGCAGAGCAGAAATGAATCTCTCTGAGAAAGTTACCAGTAGAGCATATATATTTATATCTCTAAGATAATATTAAGTATAATATATAGTTTAAAGTGGTGGACGAAAAAATACTAAACTTAAAAAAGTATAAATTATAACTCATAGACGCAGTGGTTTATTGATATCTAAAATCGCTTTATGAAAGCTTTTTAGATATCTAATAAACTGTGCGAGGGTGACTCGACAAAATCGATTTCTGCGAAATCACGATTTTTGAGTCACTCCTTTTTTTTCTTTTTAAATTTTTTCAAAAAAACTATTGTCAAAAAAGGTCAAACATGCTATAATTTATTTAAGGTCAAAGAAGGTCAAAAAGATAAAACTAAATAATACTCCATAAAACCTTTTAGTTTGTTAAATATTTAGTTGTATCTTTTGATGGCAGTATCTTAATTGTATTAGAGATACTGGTAAACGAATAATAATACCTCTTGATCTAATAATTTAATCAAAGGAGATTTACAATGGATATTAATAGTTTTACTAATAGTGTGAAAGAAATCTTAGCGAAATCTTCCGAATTAGCAACTGAGAAAAAAAGTCAAAGTATTACGAGTGAGATGTTCTTAAAAGCGGCTCTTACTGGTAGTAATTTATATAGTGATATATTAGGAAGAGTAAATGTTGATAAGGTGAATTTAACTCATGAGTTAGATAACGAGATTGCGAAGGTAAATAGTGTAGAAGGAGATAATATCAATTACGCTAGCTACTTAAGTAATGATTTGAATGCTTTATTAATAGAAGCTAATAAATATAAAGAGAAATATGAAGATAAATTTATTTCGTGTGAACATATTGTTCTAGCGAGTTATTTGAAAAATAGTATAGTAAAAAAATATATCGATAAGGTGACTACGTTAAAAGAATTAGTAGCGGTTATAGATAATATCAGAGGAGGTAAAAAAGTTATGAACGAAAATCCAGAAAACAACTACGAAGTTTTAGAAAAATATGGTCGTGATCTTGTAGAAGCTGCACGTAGTGGTAAAATTGATCCTGTGATAGGGCGTGATGAAGAAATAAGAAATGTAATTAGAATTTTATCAAGAAAAACAAAAAATAATCCAGTGTTGATAGGGGAACCTGGGGTAGGTAAAACTGCGATTGTTGAGGCACTGGCTCAACGTATTGTACGCGGTGATGTACCTGAAAGTCTTAAAGACAAAACTGTATTCGAACTTGACCTTACTAGTTTAGTTGCAGGAGCTAAATATCGTGGTGAGTTCGAAGAGCGACTAAAAGCTGTATTAAAAGAAGTTAAAGAAAAAGATGGAAAAATCATTCTATTCATCGATGAAATTCATATGCTTGTTGGTGCTGGTAAAACAGATGGAGCAATGGATGCTGGTAACATCTTAAAACCAATGCTTGCTCGCGGTGAACTACACTGTATCGGTGCTACTACTCTTAATGAATATCGCCAATATATCGAAAAAGACTCTGCATTAGAACGTCGTTTCCAAAAAGTTCTTGTTAATGAGCCTACTGTAGAAGATACAATTTCAATTCTACGTGGTCTTAAAGAAAGATTCGAAGTTTACCACGGTGTGAAAATCTCTGACCGTGCGATTGTAGAAGCAGCAGAATTATCTAACAGATATATTACTGATAGATTCTTACCGGACAAAGCTATCGATTTAATCGACCAAGCTTGTGCAACTATTAAAACTGAAAACTCTTCTAACCCAGCTGAATTAGATACAATCAATCGTAAAGTTATGCAACTTGAAATAGAAGAAAAAGCACTAAGTGGTGAAGATGATGATGTGTCTAAAAGACGTTTAGAAAACTTAAAAGAAGAGTTGGCTAATTTAAAAGAAGAACAAAATAAACTTCAATTACAAGTTGATAGCGAAAAAGAAAAATTATCAGCTGTTAAAAATCTTCGTGAAAAAATTGACAGAGTCAAAGTTGAATTAGAGCAAGCTCAAAATAGCTATGATTTAGAAAAAGCATCTGAGTTACAATATTCTACTTTACCAAAATTAACTCAAGAGTTAGAAGAATTAGAAGAAAAATCTAAACACGAAGAATATAAACTTCTAAAACAAGAAGTTACTGAAGATGAGATTGGATTCATCGTAAGTCAAATGACTGGTATCCCTGTAACTCGTCTAGTAGAAACTGAAAAAGAAAAATTATTACATCTAGCTGATACTATTCATGAAAAAGTAATAGGTCAAGATGAAGCTGTAGAGAGTGTAACTAACGCAATCTTACGTTCTCGTGCTGGTATCGCAGATCCTAACAGACCAATCGGTAGCTTCTTATTCTTAGGTCCTACAGGGGTAGGTAAAACTGAGCTTGCTAAAGCATTAGCTCTTAACTTGTTCGATGATGAACGTAACATCGTACGTATCGATATGAGTGAATACATGGAAAAACACTCAGTTAGCCGTTTAATCGGTGCCCCTCCAGGATACATCGGTTATGAAGAAGGTGGACAACTTACTGAAAGTGTAAGACGTAATCCTTACAGCATTATCTTAATGGACGAAATCGAAAAAGCTCACCCAGATGTGTTCAATATCTTACTTCAACTTCTTGATGAAGGTACACTTACTGATTCTAAAGGTGTAGTAGTAGATTTCAAAAACACAATAATTATCATGACTTCTAACATCGGTTCATTAGAACTATTAGAAGAAGTTAAAGATGGTGTGATTTCTGAAGAAACTCGTAAAAATGTTACTAACCAACTTTACGGATACTTCAAACCAGAAATTCTTAACCGTATGGATGATATAATTATCTTCAAACCATTAACACAAGATAATATTAAAGGAATCGCTAATAAACTTCTTAATGAACTAGTTGCGCGTATTGCTAATAGAAATATTACTTTAACATATACTGATAATATTTCTAGCTGGGTTGCGACTGCTGGATTCGATATGAAATTCGGTGCTCGTCCACTTAAACGATTCATCCAAAGTCAAATCGAAAACAAACTTTCAGTTGAATTAATCCGTCATGGTATTGAAGATGGAATGGAAATTCACCTAGACTATGTAGATGATCAATTGAAAATAGATATAAAATAATATATTTATTTACCCCCATACAGAGAATGATTTGATGAATTCGATTTATTAGAAATCGTAAGTATTAAGTCACACTTAAATAACTATAGACCTCAGGAGGAATCCTGGGGTCTTTTTTTGTATTAAATTATAAGTGATTATTGTTGATTACTGTAAGTTTTAGGTGTATAATTGTATTACAAAAGTAACACATTAAGAAGGTGGAAAGAATGACTACTTTAACATTAAGACTAAATAAAGAGGAAGAACAGATTTTTAATTCTATTTCTAGCTTATACGGCGGTAAACTATCTACTACTATTAAGCAACTTGCACTTGAGAAGATTGAGGATGAGTATGATCTTCAACTTATAAAAGATTTCGAAAGTCGTGAGGAGAAAGGTGAAGTAACTCTAATAGAGTTTGATGATTTAAAGAAAGAGTTTGATTTATAATGTACAAAATTGTTTTTGATGAAGCGATAAAAAAAGATTTAAAGAAATTAGATAAACAAACTTTAAAGATTTTATTTAATTGGATTGAAAAAAATTTGAGTAATACGGATGATCCACGCGGTAAGGGAAAAGCTCTAGTAGGCAATAAAAAAGGTTATTGGAGATACAGAATAGGGGATTATCGTTTAATAACAAGAATAGAAGATGATAGATTTATTATAATCGCTATTAATTTTAAACATCTTAGGGAAGTTTATAATTAAGTGTGATTTTGTAAAATAATGGCTAAGTTGTAGGAGGAATTTGAATGAAAATAGCGGTTATGGCTGGAACGCCAATTGATTCGAAATTAGGTGCGGAGTTACTGAATTCATATGGTTATGAAGATGTTGTTTTAGTGCCGATTTCTAATAATCCAGTAGAACAAACTACGTTCCAAGCTTTAGAAGATCAAGAACGTGAAAATATTATTGTAAAAATTATTGATGAACTAAAAGAGAAAAATTGTGAGGCGATTTTTGTATATTGTAACTCACTTAGCTCTGTTGTCGATTTTGATAGATTGGCAGAGATAATGGATATTTCTATTATAACTCCTATGCAGATGTATAGAAATCTAGGACTTGAGTATAAGTATCTAGCTGTTATGGCGGCGAACTCTCATGGTCTTACGGGTGTTGAGAACAATCTTTATGTATCGAATCCGCGTCTACGTGTATTAGGATTATCGATGTTGGAGCTTGTTAAGGCGATTGAAGAGGGCAATAAACCTGAACAAATAGTTGATGATTTCAACTTTAAGACACTGTTTAATTATTTCGAATTAACTAATGTAGAAGCAGTTGTTCTTGGATGTACTCATTTTCCTTATATCAAAAAAGAACTTGAAAAAACTACTCGCCTTCACATAATTGATGTAGGGGTGTTTATGATAGAAAGTTTAAAGGGAAAGGATATATAGAATGCCAACAGGAATAATTATTAATACGATTGCTATATTCTTAGGCGGTATAGCAGGGGCAGTGTTGGGAGATAAATTACCTGAAAAGTATAAAGAACAGTTGAATATGATATTCGGTCTTTGTTCGATGGGAATGGGAATAGCGTCTATTGGACTTATGAAGTATATGCCAGCGGTAATATTCGCGATCATTATAGGGACATTGGTAGGATTGTTTTTTAATCTTGGTGATCTAGTTTATAGAGCTTGTCAAAAAATGCAAAAACTAATGGTAAAAGTCGTTCCTAAACCTAATACTTCTATGTCGGAAACGGAGTTTTTAGCTACATTGATTACGGTTATTGTGCTATTTTGTTCTAGTGGAATGGGAATTTACGGAAGTCTTAGCGAAGGTATAACAGGGGATCCTAGTTTACTTATTACGAAGTCTATTCTAGATTTCTTTACTGCAGCAATTTTTGCTTGTAATCTTGGCTATATTGTTTCACTAATAGCAGCACCCCAGTTTGTTATTTTTACGTTTTTATTTTTATCAGCAGGATTAATAGTTCCACTTACGACTCCTGAGATGATTAATGATTTTAAAGCTTGTGGTGGTTTCTTAATGGTAGCGGCAGGATTTAGAATTTTAAAACTTAAGATGTTTCCAGTAGTAGATATGGTGCCTGCTATGATACTAGTTATGCCATTTAGTTGGCTTTGGGTCAATGTGATTCTACATTTATTATAAAATTTTTTTGAAAAAATTAAAGCTAGTTAGAAATTTTTCTGACTAGCTTTTTGTGTATTTATTATTTTAAATCGAAGTTTTCACAATTCCTGAACTTATTATTTTCCTTCTAAGTAACTTTCGTTTCTTTCTTTTGCTTGTTCGAAGATTGTGTTGTATTCTTCTACCATTGCTTCTGTGTATTCTCCTTTTTCTAGGTCACAGTCTAAACCGTAAAGTACTTTTTCCACTCTTTCAAAAACATCTTCAAGTGTGAATTTTTTATTAAGAAGGTTTTCTAAAGTTTCCATACACTCTGGATCAACTTTTGGATACTTGTATCTTACTTCTTGATCATCAATTCCAATTTCATAGAAGTCTTTCATGATGTTTGCACGTTTTTGTTGATCACCGAAAATACTTATGTAGATAGAAACTACTACCGCTTCTTTAATCTTTCTTTGAGCAATTCCTGCAAATTTTTTCCCGTCGATACTAAGGTCATAATCTCCTGGGCAGTATGAATTTGCAATTTCTACCGCTTCGATTTTATCGGCACCTTCTGGGAAAATTGCCTTAATAAATGATGTCATAAGTTCATAACCTTCGTTAATAGAAAAGTTATCTTTTGGCTTGTTCATGACGATAGATAAGTTTAGAATTCCTTTGTCTGAGATAATTCCAAGACCACCAATATTTCTTACTGCTGGAATTATATTATTTCTATAAAATGCGAATAATGCTTGTTCAAAGTATGGAACACGTGTATCAGGTGCACCGATTATTGCAGAGTTTGGTAATGTATATAAATGTAATATACAATCATCACTATTAGATACTGTACGTAAGAACATTTCATCAGTAGCAATAGGGATTAAGGGATTTACAATATTTAAAGTTTTATAAACATTGAATTTTCTATTTCGAATAAGATCTAGCATAGCTACTCCTTTAACATGTCGATAATATTTTATATCTTAAAAATTAATACTTTATAATTATAAGTTATGCAACTAATTTATGCAAGGTTTTAATGAATTACATGTAATAAAAAAGGAGTGACTCGAAAAGTATGATTTAATGAAATCAATTTTGCTGAGTCACATCCGTACGAATTTTTTATAAGTTAAGTTTGTAATCTTCTGGTTTAATAATTGGTATAATCTTTGTAAATAATTTTACGAAGAAGAAACCAGAAACTACTGGAATTACTACAAAGACAATCGCAGCTTTTAGTATTTCTAGTACACTACCATCAGTAGTAGCAAGGTGAGCTAATGGTCCTACCAAGCCGCTAAATCCAAATCCTGCACTCATTGGAGTTCCTTGAATGTTTAAAATAGCTGCAAATACTCCTGAGACAGCTGCGCTACAAAGAACCGGTAACATGATTTTTGGTTTAGCAAAAATATTTGCCATAGATATCTTCGGTGAACCGATAAAGTGTGCGAAACAAACTCCTTTAGAGTTAACAGCCCAACCTGCGATTGCAAGGGTAAATCCACATGCACAGATACCAAGGTTTGCAGCACCTGAGGCAATACCTTCTATATTAATTGCTAGAGCGACTCCAACTGATGTAATAGGTGATACTACAAGACAAGCGAAGATTATAGCAATTAGAATAGTAAGGATAATTGGTTGTAAAGTTAGTAGATGTTTAATTCCATCTCCAAGTAATTTTGTTATTCCAGAGAAAAATGGAAGGGTAAATCTACCGATACCACCGATAATTACTAATGTAAGTGGGGGTAGTATAATTACCGCATAGTTTTTAGCTTTATCGCCAATTAACAGTATGAAGGCTGTAGCTAGTGCAGCAGTGAAAATCATCGTTACGATATCTCCAGAACCTTTTAACATTAAGCCTGTTTTGTCTGGTGTTGGAATTATTGATCCACTAGCGAATAGAGTAGCTAGTCCGATTGAAACACTCTGTACAGGTGTAAATTTAAAGAATAATCCGATGATTATTCCTGAAGCTAATCCTATCATGGCATTGGAAATAGTTATTGATAATGATAAAAACGCAAGTGATGGGTATAGCTTTCCTATATATTTTAGTAATTCACCAAGTAAGGCACCAGGTACTAAACAAAGTACAGTTCCTAAGGCGATACCGTTAAGGACGTTCATGGTGAAATTTTTTAGTTTGATTTTTTCTTTCATAAACAATATCTCCTTTTTTTTATTCGCAACTTAAAAAGGTTACTAATTATTATAGCTTAAAAAATTGAAATTGTATAATTTTATGTATAATTTTTTTATAAATTATTAGAGTCTATTATTTTAAGTATTATTGACTTTAACTTTCGTAATCCGTATAATTATAATTATTAGGAAGTTTATGAAGGAGGAATATTAAATTGAAAATATCAAAAAAATTATCAGCAATAGTATTGTCGATTGTAATTATCTGTGGAGGGTTAATATATGGTCTTACTCCAGATGAAAGTATAGAAAGTAAAGATAAATTAAATAATGCTAGTACCGCAACGACTGTAGATTCTTTTAATAAGGATTTAGCAAAAAATATTTCTATTGAGCAGTTTAGGAACTTATCGTCTACAATTAAACTAGATAATAGCAAGTTCCAATCTCTTCTGAAAAATTCTGTTGATAAGAACTCAGCTTTACTTGAGGGTAGTTATAAAATAGAAAGGTCTCATATTAATGCTAAATTACCTATTAAATTATTAGGAGTAATGGATACGATAGTTTATTCAAACATTAGTGTGGCAGGGGAAGGTAATACTTTAACATTAACATTAGAAGATGCTAAAATGGGGAAACTACCTATTCCTGGTTTTATATTAGAAAAATATCTAAAAGATGCATTAACGGGAACAAGTGCCGAAGTTAAAGGTAACGTGATTACTATTAATTCATTACCTTTAAAAATAAGTGGTGCATATATATCAGTTGACAATGAGATTGTTACAAAAGTTTCGCTTGATTTTAAACAAGTGGCAACACTTAATAGATAGAACATTAAGCTAAAGTAGAATGAGGATTAAAATTTTATGCTAATTTAAAAGTTAGTAATTTTAGAAAATTAATAGAGAAGTTTAAAATAAGAGTATATATTTAGGGGATTGTTTAACTTTGTTTTAACTTTTTTCTGTATAGTGTATAATTATATTATAAGGAAAGTTAAATAAAAAGGAGATTCAAATGAAAGTATTTAGAAAATTACTATCTCTATTGATTGTATTAGCTCTTTTTGGTGGCGGTATAACATACGCTTTAACACCAGATAATAACATTAAAAATTCAGAAAAACTAGCAAATGTTCAAGCTTCAACTACATTAGAAGATTTGAATGGTGACTTCCTTTCTAATATTAGTTATGCTAATTCAAAAGTATCTACATCATTAAAAATTGATAATAATACATTTTTATCAATCTTTAAAAATGCTGTTGAAAAAGATTCAGAATTACTAAATGGGAGTTATAAACTTGTTGGTAATCATATTGAAGCTAAGTTACCAGTTAAACTAGGACTTTGGGATACAATGATTAACACGAATGTAAAAGTAGTAGGTGCGAATAACACTGTAGATTTAGTATTAGAAGATGCTAAAATCGGAAAAGTGCCTATACCTGATTTTGCTTTGGAAAAATATTTGAAAGAAGCACTAACAGGGACTGGAGTTGGAGTGAATGGTAATACAATTAAGATTAAATCACTAGATGTTCCGGTTATGATCGACAATGTGGAAGTCTCAGGTGGTAATGTTAATGTGACTGCCTCACTAACACAAAAACAAATCTTACAATATGGCTCTGCAGCTATAAAAAATTACTTTAGAGGATAAAAAATATATTAAGACTTTAGAAAACTCTATAAAAGAATGAGAAGGTTACTTATAACTCATTCACATATTGGTTTACTAAAGTCTTTTTATAAATTTAAAAATGTTTTCAGAAAATTTTATGTTAAATTCACATAAAATGCTTGAAACTTTATTCTTAATGTAATATAATAAACATATCGTAAATAAAGACAAGACATCTATGTGGAGTTTTAGAGAGAAACTGGTTGGTGAAAAGTTTTATAGAAGCATAGGAGTTATCACTTTATTGTGTAATAATTTTAAATAGAACAAACAAGTGCTCTTGGTAGGAGTTAAAAGAGGTGGTACCGTGGATACATTTCGCCCTCTATAACTTTTACTAAGAGTTTTTTATTTTGAAAGGAGATAAAATGGTAGAATTAAAAGATACATTATTAATGCCAAATACGAAGTTTCCAATGCGTGGAAATCTTCCAAATAAAGAGCCTCAATTCTTACAACGCTGGGAAGAAATGGACTTATACAACAAAATTTTAGAAAAAAATGCTGGGAAACCTTCATATGTACTTCACGATGGACCTCCATATGCGAATGGTAACATCCACATTGGACACGCATTAAACAAAATCTTAAAAGACTTTATCGTTAAATATAAAAACATGAATGGTTTTGTTTCACCATACGTTCCAGGTTGGGATACTCACGGTCTTCCAATCGAGCAAGTATTAGTAAACAATGGTGTTGATAGAAAATCTATGCCAGCTAACAAATTCAGAAATAAATGTAAAGATTATGCATTAAAACAAGTTGATAAGCAACGTGCTGACTTCAAAAAACTTGGAGTACTAGGAGATTGGGATAACCCATACTTAACTCTTGATCCAAAATTCGAAGCTGAACAAATCCGTGTATTCGGTAAAATGGTAGACAAAGGTTATATCTACAAAGGATTAAAACCTATTTACTGGTCACCATCTTCAGAGTCTGCTTTAGCTGAAGCTGAAATCGAGTACCACGACCACACTTCACCATCTATCTATGTTGCTTTCGACCTAGTTAGTGAAAATGGTGCAGTTGAAAAAGGAACTAAGTTTGTTATCTGGACAACTACTCCTTGGACATTACCTGCGAACTTAGGTATCGCTGTTCACCCAGACTTCGAATATCAAGTTGTTAAATATAACGGAGAAAGCTACTTAGTAGCTAAAGAAAGAGTAGCGTTCTTAGCTGAAAAATTCGGTTGGGAAAACTACGAAACTGGTGAAGTATTAGTAGGTAAAGATTTAGAATACTTACTATGTAAACACCCATTCTTAGATAGAACATCTACATTAATCTTAGCTGATTATGTAACACTTGATTCAGGGACTGGTTTAGTTCATACAGCACCTGGACACGGGGTTGATGACTATCTTGTTGGTCAATTACAATACAAACTTGGAGTATTATCACCAGTTGATAACCAAGGTGTTCTTACAGAAGAAGCTGGGCAATTCGCTGGTAAATTCGTATTCGATGCGAACAAAGACATTATTGCTCACTTAGATGAAACTGGAGCATTATTAAAACAAGAAGATATTACTCACTCATACCCACATGACTGGAGAAGTAAAAAACCAATTATCTTCAGAGCGACACCTCAATGGTTCTGTTCTGTTGATGCATTCCGTTCTGAATTATTAGAAGCTGTAGATAATACTAAATTCTACAGTGAATGGGGTAAACCAAGATTATATAACATGATCCGTGACCGTGGTGACTGGGTAATCAGTCGTCAACGTGTATGGGGTGTGCCAATTCCTGTATTCTACGCTGAAAACGGAGAAGCTATTCTTGATATCGAGTTAATCGAACACGTAGCGAAAATCTTCGAAGAAGAAGGATCAAACGTTTGGTTCTACAAAGATGCTAAAGAATTATTACCAGAAGGATATACTCACCCAGGAAGTCCAAACGGTGAATTCACTAAAGAAATGGACATCATGGACGTATGGTTCGACTCTGGAACATCTCACCAAGGATGCTGTGCAATCCGTGAAGACTTAACTTACCCAGCTGACTTATACCTAGAAGGAAGTGACCAATACCGTGGATGGTTTAACTCTTCACTTATCACTTCTGTAGCGGTATCTGGAGTAGCTCCATATAAAGAGTTAGTATCTGCTGGATTCGTTATGGACGGTAATGGTAACAAAATGAGTAAATCATTAGGTAACGTTATTTCTCCTAACGATGTAGGTAAAGAACTAGGTGCTGAGATTATCCGTCTATGGTCTGCAAGTGTTGACTACACTCAAGACGTTCGTATCTCTAAAGATATCTTAAAACAAGTATCTGAAACATACAGAAAAATCAGAAATACTTTCCGTTTCTTATTAGGTAACTTATACAACGGAAGCTTCAATAACAAAACTGATTTAGTTGCTTATGAAAATCTTGAAGAACTAGACAAATACATGGTTCTAAAATTTGAAAAAGTTGTAGCGAAAGTATTAGATTACTATGAAAACTACCAATTCAACAGTATTACTACTGAACTAATCAACTTCTTTAACGTTGAATTATCTTCATTCTACCTTGACTACGGTAAAGATATCCTTTACATCGAGGGTGAAGATTCTCACAAACGTTTAAGTATGTTAACAGTTCTTTACACAGTATTAAGTAAATCTGTTAGATTACTTGCTCCAATTCTTTCATTCACAGCTGAAGAAGTATATGATAATATGCCATACGAAGATGCTGAGTCTGTTCACTTAACTGACTTCCCAGTTAAAAATGTAATCAAAGACGCTGCTTTAGAAGCTAAATGGGATAAACTTCTAGAAGTTCGTGATGATGTGAATAAAGCATTAGAAGAAAGCCGTAATGAAAAAGTTATCGGTAAATCTCTAGAAGCTGCTGTTGAAGTATACAGTAATGATGCAGAAGTAGTTGAGTTATTAAACTCTGTTGCTAACTTAAACCAATTCTTCATCGTAAGTAAAGTAGCTGTTAAAGAAAACGATGGTGTAGCTTATGATCTTGCTACTGTTAAAGTAACTAAAGCTGAAGGACACCGTTGTGAACGTTGTTGGAACATCGTTGATGAAGTAAACGAAGAAGGTTTATGCCCACGTTGTGCTAGCATCTTAAACAAATAATAGAATAACTTATACATAGAACTTAGGTTAAATTTAATCTAAGTTCTATTTTTTTTATAATTTTATATTATGAGTCCAAAAAAATGGACAGATAGCTTGTTATAATTAAATCACAAAACGAAGAGGTGATTTAAAATGGAAAAAGATTATATTACAATAACAGGGATGGAATATTATTTTGGAGCTAAAGTTTTTAAAGTAGGGGATGTTATAAGTTGTGAGAAAGAATTTGACAATGATTATGACGAAGAAGCTATAAAAGTTATGATGATAACTTTTGGCAAAGTTGGTTATGTAGGGAATTCTTGCAGAACTGTCGCAAAAGGTACTAAAAGTGCAGGTAGAATCTACGATAAAGTAGGAGATAAATTCTTTGTTAAAGTATGTTTCGTTACTAGTGGTTCTGTAATTGCAGAAGTGCTAAAAAGAGATGAAAATAATCATAAAAATGATAGAAAAATTCGTAAATAGTTGTTATTATATACATAAGTGTATATAAGGAGCAAAATTTATGGAAAAAGGAAGATATCAAAAATTAAAGCTATTGTACTTGTTAGAGATATTGAGAGACTATAGCGATGAAAATACTTATTTGAGTGTAAAAGAAATAACTTCTTTACTCTTGAAAAAAGAAATAATTGTAGAGAGAAAAACTCTGTATAAAGATATAGAATTACTACAAGATTATGGATTTAATATCGTAGTTGGAAAGAGTGGTCGTGAAAATACCTATGCTTTAGTAGAAAGAGAATTTGAGCTTGCAGAGGTTAAAATGTTAATCGATGTTATACAGGCTAGTAAGTTTCTGACAGCGAAAAAATCACGCGATCTAATCTTAAAACTTAAGAAATTAGCGAGCAAAAAACAAGCACAAAAAATACAAAGACAGGTATATTCTTTCGAAGAGAATAAATATATAAACGAAAATATTTATTATAATGTCGATGCTATTCATAATGCAATTGCAGAAAATAAGCAAATTGATTTTAATTATTGGCAATGGAATCATAAGAAGCAGATGATAGACAGAAAAAATGGTGAAGTTTATAATGTGAGTCCATTCGCTCTAGTATGGAATGATGAGAATTATTATATGGTTGCTTATGATGCTAAGACAGATTTAATAAAGAATTATCGTGTTGATAAGATGAGAAATGTTGTGATTGCTGAAAGTGATAGAGTAGGTCATGATAATTTCCAAAAAGAAGATATATCGAGTTATTCGAAGAAGATCTTCGGTATGTATGGTGGAACTTTAGAAAAGGTGACTTTGGAGTTTAAAGAATCGTTAATTGGAGCAATCGTCGATAGATTCGGTAAAGATATTATTATTCATAAAAAGGATGATGTTTATCAAACTTCTGTTGAAGTGATGTGTAGTAGTCATTTCTTAGGTTGGATTTTCTCTTTATGTAGTGATATTGAAATATTAGCGCCTCAAAATGTACGAGAATTGTATGTGGAGAAAGTAGAGGTGTTATTAAAGAAATACAGATAAACGAGAAGGATGAATGAGAATGGATAAAAATATTGTTTTGTTAGATATCGTAGAAACAGACGTAACGAAAGTTGTTTCTGTTTCATTAAAAAGAATAAATATAACTGATAGATTCGAAGTCATAGAAGATAAAAATTTTCATCGAAAGATGGAATCTGGGGAATATTTGTTCGATTTAGAGGATACTCTGGAAAGTTATTTTAAGAATATACCATCAGAAATAGATGTTAAAGTTTTTGTTTGGTATAAGGAGAAGAAAGAATTAATAGATAAATATTTTTCTTTTCTTAGTGATTATAAATTTGAATTTATTCAATCTAAACTTATAAAAGTTGGATTAACAAATGGTAATAATCCTGTTAAATATTCTATGAAAAAAGTATTGAAGCTATTTGAAATTGAGTATGATAAAAATAACTTGGGCGTTCCTAGATATGCAGTAGATATATTTTATCAAATTTTCGAAAGACTTGTAGTTTATTTTGAACGTAGAAGTGAAGTTAGTGCTTTTTGTAAGATGGAGAGCGGTTTGATACATGAAGTATCCTGTAGAACATTGAAAAAATCTAATAATAAACCTTCTTTAGATTGGGTGGACTTTATTTGGGGAGATTATCGTTTTTGTAAACATTGTTGTAGTTTTGAAATTAAGGGACCTTTTTATAAAAATATGACCAACAATCAGTTGAAAAATGAAGGTATATTTTTAAAGAATATTAAAATTATTAATGATGGTGGTGACTCTTGTAACGAGGATAAACTATCTCGAGAATTGTTATTGGACGAGGATAGTACAAATAAAGATTATGTAATAGATGATACTTTGAAAGAGATAAATGATATTATAAGTAGTAAAAAAACAGAATATGTTGCTTTGCCTAATGGTGAAAGAATAGAAATTTTTAGAGCGAATGATATGTTGAACTATAGTGTTAGAAAACTAATGGAGAAGCAAAAAACAGAGACTTCACCCTTAAAAAACAATGCTATTAACTATCAAATTTTACTATATAAAATAGGTGAAATTGGTGAAAATAAAGTACTAGATGAGCTGAAGTATAGTTTTTATCCTATGCACATATTTAAAGATATCTCTATTAATATTGGTGAATTTCAGTGCCAGATTGACTTTGTTATATTAACTAAGAAAGCTATGTATTTAATTGAATGTAAAAATACTAAGTTTAATGTTAAAATTGATAAAACAGGGAGTTTTTATCTTATAAACGAAGGTAAGAAGAATAGAACTTTTAGTGTTTTGAATCAAATTGAACGACAAAAAATGATTTTAGAACAATTAGATTTGGGAGTAGAAATTAAAGAGATGCATCCTATAGTAGTTTATGCGAATGAGGAAACTGGAATAGAAATAGAAGACAAGGATGCATTAAGAGGAATTGATGTAATTAATCTAGATCGTTTAAATAGTCTTATTAGAGAAAAAGAAAAAGATTTAAAAGAAATATATACTGAGGAAGAGATTGAGAAGATAAAGAATAGTTTAATTAATCCTGATATAAAAAATAATGATTATATAGAAGAGGATACAGTGAAATGGGAAGAGTATGAACTTAGATTATTATTAGAAAAAAATATCAATGAGAAAAAAGCATTAGAAAAAATTGCTGAGAAAAATGTATTAAAGAATGTAAAAAGTGAATTAAATGGTTCGAAAATATCGATATCCGAATTCAAAGATGTATTGAAAAAGTATTTGGAGAGAAAATCTGAAAAATTAGGAGTCACTTCATCTTCTCTAATGACTGAGGTTATGAGAGATGAGATATTAGAGAAAATGCCAACGACGGTTAACCAATTATCTAAATTGTTGGTAAGCAATAGCATTTATTTCCATAAAATTTCGAATGATTTATTGGCGATGATTAATAATGTTAAAACTGTAATGATTTAAATAATAATATGCGGATAGAATGGCTTTAAAATGAGATTATTATATAATCAAATTTTAGAGTCTATTCTATTATATTTTACTTTAAAATCAAAAAATATATAAATTCATTTAGCTTTATTAGTTGAATAAATAACGTAGTTAATATCAACTTAAAATCGTGTTATTGTGGTTGCTTTAAAGATAAATGAATGTTATAATTAAGAGATGAATTATAATATGATTATAAAATCATTTAATAGAAAAATATGTCGGAAGGAAAATGTTAATGGCTATTTTAGGAAAAATATTTGATGCTAATAAGAGAGAAGTAAAAAGCTTATCAAAATTAGCTGATAAAGTATTAGCTAAAGATGAAGAATATTCAAATCTTAGCGATGAAGAATTAGTAAATAAAACAGAAGAATTTAAAGCTTATATTCAAGAACAAAAAGAAAAAGGTAAAGATACACCGGATATATTAGATAAAATTTTAGTAGATGCGTTCGCTGCAGCTCGTGAGGGTGCACTACGTTCTCTAGGAATGAAACCATATAAAGTTCAAATCATGGGTGGTATCGCACTTCACCGTGGGGATATCGCGGAGATGAGAACAGGGGAAGGTAAAACTCTTACTGCGACAATGCCAGTATACTTAAACGCATTAGCAGGTGAAGGTGTACACGTTGTTACAGTTAACGAATACTTATCTCAACGTGACGCTCAAGAGATGGGAGTTTTCTATAACTACATGGGACTTTCTGTGGGTCTTAACTTAAACTCTTTAAACTCTGAAGAGAAAAGAGCAGCATATAATGCTGATATTACATACTCAACGAATAACGAGTTAGGATTTGACTACTTAAGAGATAACATGGTTAAAACAGTTGAAGCACGTGTTCAACGTCCATTAAATTATGCTGTCATCGATGAGGTTGACTCAGTACTTATCGATGAAGCACGTACACCACTTATTATCTCTGGTGAAGGTCAAGAATCAACTTCATTATACCAAGTAGCAAATGCTTTCGTTAAAACTCTGAAAAAAGCAGAGGAAGAAGATGGAAGTGATGGAGATTATACTTTAGATATTAAAACTAAAGCTATCCAACTTTCTGAAAATGGTATTGATAAAGCGGAAAGTTACTTTGGATTAAAAAATCTTTATGATCTAAAAAATGTTGATTTAACTCACCACATTAACCAAGCATTAAAAGCTAACTATACAATGGCACTAGATGTTGACTACGTAGTTGCTGAAGATGGAGAAATTTTAATCGTTGACCAATTTACAGGTCGTACAATGCCTGGTCGTCGTTTCTCTGAAGGTTTACACCAAGCTATTGAAGCTAAAGAAGGTGTGCCGATTCAAAAAGAAAGTAAAACAATGGCGACTATTACATTCCAAAACTTCTTCAGAATGTATAAAAAACTTAGTGGTATGACAGGTACTGGTAAAACAGAGGAAGAAGAATTTAGAAACATTTATAACATGTTTGTAACTACAATTCCTACGAATAGACCAATCCAAAGGATTGATGCACCAGACTTCATTTACTCAAATATGGAAGCTAAGTTTAATGCAGTAGCTCAAGAAGTTAAAGAACGTTATGACAAAGGACAACCAGTTCTTTTAGGTACTGTTTCTATCGAAACGAGTGAATTAGTATCTAAATTATTATACAAATACGGTGTTCCTCATAAAGTACTTAATGCTAAGCAAAATGAAAGTGAAGCTGAAATTATTAAACAAGCTGGACAACGTGGTTCAGTAACTATCGCGACTAACATGGCTGGTCGTGGTACGGATATTAAACTTGGAGAAGGTGTTCGTGAATTAGGTGGTCTTGCCGTTATCGGTACAGAACGTCACGAATCTCGTCGTATTGACAACCAATTACGTGGTCGTTCAGGACGTCAAGGAGATCCAGGTTACAGTAGATTCTATCTATCTCTAGAAGATGAACTTATGGTTCGTTTCGGAGCTGATAGATTACAAAAAATCATGGGTAAAGATGTAGATACACCGCTTGAAAGTAGAATGGTAAGTAGATCTGTTGAAAGTGCTCAAAAACGTGTTGAAGGTAATAACTACGACTCACGTAAACAAGTACTTCAATATGATGATGTATTACGTAAACAACGTGAAATCATGTATGCTGAAAGAAATGAAGTGTTAGAAAATGATGTAGTTACTGATATTATTCAAGAGATGATTGGTGAAGCAGTAGATAAAACTATGGCATTTATCACTGAAAACTTAGAAGCACACAGTGAAAAAGAAGAAACTGAAGAAATCATCAAATCACTTAATGAGAAGTTCTTAGGTCAAAAACCTATTACTGAAAGTGAATACTCAGATGTTATGTCTGATGATGAAATTCGTGAGCTTGTATTACACAGAATTAATCTTGAGTTAGCTGAGAAGCGTGAGTTACTTGGTGATGAAACTATGAATTCATTCGAGAAATACATTCTTCTTAACGCTATCGATGATAGATGGACTGATCACATCGACCAAATGGATCAACTTAGAAAAGGGATTTTCCTTCGTTCTTATGGACAAATTGATCCACTTCGTGAATACAAAACAGAAGGTTACCAAATGTTCGAGGATATGATCGACGATATTCAGGTAGAAGTTGTTACTAACTTAATGCGTATTAGAGTAGAACGTCATGAAGAAATCGAAATGAAACAAGAACCAACTAACCTTGTAACTAACGATAGCAAAGAACATATCGCTCGTGGACCTGTTAAGAGTGCATCTCGTGAAGAGAAAAAAGCTCGTATAGAAGAGCGTAAACAACGTATTAAAGAGTTAAAAGCTCAAAAAGATAAAGAAACTAATTAGTAGTTAATTGAAAGAAGGAGACTTATATAAGGGTTTCCTTCTTTTCATGGCTTTTATAATATTTTATAAGGAGGTAAGTATTATGAATAATATAGAGAAACTAAGAGAAATAATAGAGTCAAATGATAATATTGTCTTTTTTGGTGGAGCAGGTGTTTCTACTGAATCTGATATACCAGATTTTCGAAGTGCGAATGGTGTGTTTAGTGTTAAACTAAATCGACATTTTACACCTGAACAACTCGTCTCTAGAACTATGTTTGTGAAGTATCCCGTAGATTTCTTTGATTTTTACAAAAAACATTTAGTATATCCGGATGCTAAACCGAATAGAGCTCATTTTTATTTAGCTGATTTAGAAAAACAAGGAAAACTTAAAGCGGTAATTACACAAAATATTGATACTTTACATGAACAAGCAGGCAGTAAAAATGTTTTGAAACTTCATGGAAGTGTTGATGCTAACTATTGTACTAAGTGTAAAAGTTTTTACAATTTAGAAGATTTCTTAGCTAAAACTGAAGAAATACCGAGTTGTGATAAATGTGGTGGAATTATAAAACCATATGTTACTTTATATGAAGAAGAATTAGATATGACAGTATTTAATACTGCGATTAACTTTATTGAAAGAGCTGATGTGCTGATTATCGGTGGAACTTCATTAAGTGTTTATCCAGCAGCAAATCTCTTACATTATTTTAGAGGAAAACAATTAGTTGTTATTAATAAATCGTCTACTCCACAAGATAGTACAGCTGACTTAGTAATTAATGGTAAAATCGGAGAAGTATTTTCAAAATTAGGAGAAAGGTTAGGTGATGTGTAGATGTATTTATTTAGAAAATTAGCTTGGTTTATGAAGTTAGAAAAAAGACGTTATCTTATTGGGATAGTTGCCCTTATCTTAGTAAGTATTTTTAACTTAATTCCACCGAAAGTTATTGGGACTGTTATTGATAAAATTGAGGCTGGAAATTTAACTAATGGAGAGTTATTCTTAAATGTTGGTTATCTTGTATTAGCTGCACTTGCGATGTACGTACTTCGTTATGTTTGGCGTGTTTATATTTTTGGAGCGGCATATAACTTAGGAAGAATTTTAAGATCAAGATTATTTGAACACTTTACTAAGATGTCTCCATCATTTTTCCGAAAATATCGTACGGGTGACTTAATGGCGCATGCAACGAATGATATAAACTCAGTAGTAATGGTTGCTGGTGTAGGAGTAATGTCAGCCGTTGATGCGAGTATTACAGCTTTAGTGACATTATTTACGATGATATTTTTAATTGATTTCAAGCTAACTTTAATAGCTATTATTCCTTTACCCTTTTTAGCGTATGCTACTAATTATATCGGGGATAAAAACTATGAGAGTTTTGAGGCAGCTCAAGAATCTTTTTCAGATTTAAATAACAAGGTTCAAGAAAGTGCCTCTGGGATAAAGGTTACAAAATCATTTGGTTATGGTAATGATGAAATTAAGAGTTTTAGAGAAGTTAATAATAAAGTATTTGGTAAGAATGTTATAGCTGCTAAGTATAACTCATTATTTAATCCAATGGTATTAATCTTCGTTGGATTATCTTATACACTTACTCTTGTCTTCGGTGGTATTTTTATCTCCAATGGTGATTTATCTGTTGGTGAGTTAGTTACTTTCGTGACTTATCTTGATATGTTAGTGTGGCCGCTTCAAGCCATTGGTTGGTTATACAATATATCACAACGTGGTGAAGTATCTTATAAACGTATTGAGAGTTTATTAGCGGAAGCTAATGAGGTAAATACTAACTTAGATAGTAATATCAAAGCTGAAAATGGTAGACTTGAATATAATATCAACAACTTCGAATTTGAAGAAGGTAAGAGTGTCCTAAGAGATATTAAGTTTACTATTGAAAAAGGTCAAACACTGGGTATCGTAGGGGTTACTGGAGCAGGTAAAACTACATTATTAAGGCTATTATTAAGAGAGTTTAATATTAAATCTGGTAATATCATGCTTAACAATAGGGACATTGCTGAATATAGTATTAGTGATCTTAGAAAACTTATCGGTTATGTACCTCAAGATCAGGTACTATTTGCAATGTCGATTAAAGAGAATATCCGTTTTGCTAATCCTTTAATTGATGATAAGAAGGTAGAAGAAATTACTAAAATTTGTGGTTTGTATGATGATATTATGGCGATGCCAGAGAAGTTTGATACGATTGTCGGTGAGAAAGGTGTTAGTCTTTCAGGTGGTCAAAAACAACGTTTAGCAATGAGTCGTGCTTTAATTATTAATCCTGAGATTTTAATACTTGATGATTCATTATCTGCAGTTGATGCTAAGACTGAACACGTGATTTTAGAGAACTTGAAAGAACAACGTAGTGGTCAAACTAATATCATTACTGCACATAGACTTTCTGCAGTAGTGGAAGCTGATTTAATAATTGTTTTAGGTGATAATACGATTATTGAAAAAGGAACTCATGATGAACTTATCGCCAATAACGGTTGGTATAAAGAGACTTATGAAAGTCAACAGATGGAAGAAAGCTTGAAAGGAGGAAGTGAAAATGTCGAAAAGTAAGACGTTTTTTAGATTAATGCGCTATATGTTGCGCTATAAAGGATTATCGATTTTAGCACTATTATTTATATTAATGACTTCGATAGTTGCAACAGCAATTCCTCTTTTAGCACAATATTATATTGATAATTATATTACAAAAAATATTGCTAAAGCTGGATTATATATATTAATAATTTATTTTGGATTATTTATTCTAAGAGTTGTGTTTACATTTTTAGGTGAATATTACTTCGCAAAAGTAGCTCACAGTATAGTTAGAGATTTGCGAAATGATAGTTTTGCTAACTTGCAAAAATTAGGTATGTCTTACTTTGATAAGACTCCTGTAGGTTCTGTCGTATCGAGATTAACTAATGATACACAAGCTGTTGCGGATATGTTTGGAACAATTTTCTCAAGTTTTCTAAATACTATCCTTATGTTTGTAGTAACACTTTCTGCGATGATTGCTTTAAGTTGGCAATTAACAATCTACATGATACTTTTTATTCCTGTAATGGTTGGTTCGGTATACTTATACCAGAAACTTTCTAGTAGATTAGTAGAAATTTCTCGTGCGAAAATTAGTGAAATGAATACTAAATTATCTGAATCTATAGAGGGTATGAAGATAATCCAAGCGTTTAATCAGGAAAAACGCCTAATTGATGAATTTGGAGAGGTTAATAATGAACACCTTCGTTATTACACTAAATCATTAAAGGTTGATAGTTTATTATTAAGACCAGCTATGGCGTTATTTAAAGTATTAGCATATGGTGTTATCGTAATGTATTTTGGGCTAAGTTTTGAAAGTGCTGGTTTTACAGCTGGGATAATATATGCATTTATTCAATATACGAATCAGCTGTTCAACCCATTAATTGAACTTATGCAAAACTTCTCAATTCTTCAAACTTCTATAATCTCTGCAGGACGTGTTTTCACACTAATAGACAATGAAGAATATGAGCCAGAGCAAAAAGATAGTGATCATAAAATTTCACGTGGTGATATCGAGTTCAAAAATGTTAGCTTCTCTTACGATGGTAAACGTGATGTTCTTAAAAATATTTCGTTTAGTGTTAAAAATGGTGAGAGTATAGCGTTTGTTGGAGCTACTGGTTCTGGTAAATCTTCTATTATGAATCTATTCTTAAGATTTTATGATTATGATAGAGGAGAAATCTTAATTGATGGAGTTAATATTAAAGATTATAGTTCTAAAGAATTAAGAAACAGTGTTGGATTAGTACTTCAAGATCCGTTTTTATATCACGGAACAGTAGAGTCTAATATTAAGATGTATAATGAAAGTTTAACAAGAGAAGATGTTATTGAAGCGGCGAAGTTTGTTGATGCACATAACTTTATCGATAAATTAGAAGATAAGTATGATAGCTTAGTTACAGAAAGAGGTTCAACTTTCTCATCTGGAGAAAGACAACTTCTAACATTTGCTAGAACTATAGCAAGTAAGCCGAAGATTCTTATTCTTGATGAAGCTACTGCAAATATCGACTCTGAAACAGAAGAGTTAATTCAACATTCTCTTGAAAAGATGAGAAAAGGTAGAACGACAATAGCAATTGCTCATAGGTTATCTACGATTCAAGATTCTAGCTGTATTTACGTGTTAGATAAAGGTGAAATTATTGAATCTGGAACACACGATGAGTTGATAGCATTAAAAGGTAATTATTACAAGATGTACCAACTTCAAGCAGGTATGTTAAATAAATAGATTTTAAACTAGAAGTGAATAAAGTAGCTTCTAGTTTTTTTTATAGAAAAAATAAATTTATATATAGCGTTAGTTGACATAAATTTAAAGTGTTAATTATATTGTGTAATTTTTTATATTAAAAACAAATATTAATAAATCAAAGGGGTGTGCTTATGTCTGTTTTCTTGCATTTATAATAGAAAAAGGTTACAATTAATGTATTAATTATAAACGAAATTAATCTAAGTATCATATATGAAAGAAGGATATAAAGTTGAGAAAATATTTAGGGGAAAAATATAATAAGTTTTCGTTAAGAAAATTGACTGTTGGAGTTTGCTCGATGACAATAGGATCTTTTTTCTTAGTGTCGACTGTCCAATCTGAAGATTATGTAGTGAAGGCTGCAGATAATGCAATTGTTCACTATAAATATGTAGGAGAAGACAATCTTTCTGATAAAGAAAAGGAATTAATAAAAAAAGAAGTACCAAGTGTTGTAAGTAGCAAAGATGAGACTTATTACTTAGTATTTAAACCGACTAAAACAACACAGTTAAATAAATTACCAAATACCGGTTTAAATTATGGAGTAGGAAGTATGCTTCTAGGAGGTATGCTAGGACTTTTAGTAGTTGTTGTAGCAAAAGGTAAAAATAAATCACATAAAATCCTATCAATACTGTTAGTTACAAGTATGGGGGCAACTACGCTAGAGTTACCTGTTAGAGCTATGGAGGATTTACACTTATCAGTATACAACATGGATTATAACTTAAAAGTTGGAGATAAGTTGCCAGAAATTTCTGCAATTCCTGGATATAGTTTTGTTGGATTTATTAAAAATGAAGATGAAATTAAAAATGTAAAAGAAGATGTTAAAGAAAATACTTCTTCGCAACAAAATAATAAAAAACAACTACAATCAAAAGAAATTACAGATACAAAAGTAACTGATAAAAAACAAGAAAATAAAATATCACCAGATAATACAGCTAAAAGAGAAGATAAAAAAGTATTAAAAGATACTAATAAAAAAGAGGATAAAAAAGTTTTAAGAGTTAATACTGTGAATCCTCAAGATGAGGTATTAGCTGGAACGCTTACTAAACCTGAATTGCTATATTCAGATAAAAAAATAGAAACACCATTACAATATAGTCAGATTATAGAAAATAATGCTGAATTGCCTGAAGGAACAACAAAAGTAAAACAACAAGGAAAAGCAGGAAAGAAAACTGAAGTAATAAGGGTGTTTACCGTAGAGGGGAAAGAAGTTTCTAGAGAGTTAATTTCTACAAAAACAGAGAATCCTGTTTCAGAAATAATTGAAAAAGGAACAAAAAAAGCAGTAAGTAATGTTGTTACTAAGGGTGAAAAACTTGTAAAACCTGCAGTAGAAGTTAAGCCAGAGTATACAGGAGTACAAGCAGGAGCGGTAGTAGAACCAGCAACAGCAGAAGCACCGAAAGAGTACACAGGAGTACAAGCAGGAGCAATAGTAGAACCAGCAACAGCAGAAGCGCCGAAAGAGTACGCAGGAGTGCAAGCTGGAGCAATAGTCGAACCAGAAAAAGTAGAGCCTCAATATGGTGGAGTCACTTCTGGCGCTTTGGTAGAACCGGAAAAGGTAGAGCCACCGAAGGAATACACAGGAGTACAAGCTGGAGCAATAGTCGAACCAGAGAAAGTAGAAGCACCGAAAGAATACACAGGAGTACAGGCTGGGGCAATAGTCGAGCCAGAAAAAATAGAAGCACCGAAAGAATACACAGGAGTACAAGCAGGAGCGATAGTAGAACCAGAAAAGGTACAACCACCTAAGGAATATACGGGAGTACAAGCTGGGGCGGTAGTCGAACCAGAGAAAGTAGAAGCACCGAAAGAATACACAGGAGTACAGGCCGGAGCAATAGTTGAGCGAGAAAAGGTACAACCACCTAAGGAATATACGGGAGTACAGGCTGGGGCAATAGTAGAACCAGAGAAAATAGAATCGCCGAAGGAATATACTGGAAAAATAGAACCACTGAAAACAGAAAGTCCAAGGCCTACTGTAGAAACTAGCAATAAAACAGAAGTAAATAATGTTCCAAAAAATGCCAGTGCACTGCTTAGAATGAATTTTGTTAAAGGTAATCAAGCATTATCTGGAACGGGATCAGCTACATTTATAGCACCTAATGTATTGTTGACAGTAGCACATAACTTCATAAATAATTCTGCAGATAATAGTACGGGTGAATTTAGAGGAGATAAGGCTAAAAATACATATGAATGGCAAACACCTGATGGACAAAAAGGTTCATTTACTTCAGATGATATTCACTTTTATAATAAAAAAGATTATCCGAAAGGATTTATCTACGATTTAGCAGTTATTACATTACCTCAATCTACGAGAAGGCAACATGCGAACTTAGTAGAAAATTACTCGAAAGTAAATGTTAATGATAAGTTAAATGTTTACGGATATCCTAGAGGAGAGTATACTCACTTAAAAGATACTACTGTTGAAATGGAACAAAAATACGCGAATAATACTTATGGTGTTCAGTACCAAGGTGGAAAAGCTGGTATGAGTGGTGGAGGAATCTTTAACTCTAAAGGAGAAGTGATCGGACTTCATCAAAATGGTGCCGAGAACCGTTCAGGTGGATTAATACTTTCTCCAACACAATTAAATTGGATTAGAAGCATAATAAAAGGTAAAGAAATTACACCTAACTATGATGCTCTAGAGCGTAATAAAGATGAGAAAAAAGACGACATTAAAGAAGAGAAGCAAGTTGATAAGAAATTAGAACTTAGAAATATTTCTAATGTAGAATTGTATACTTTGGAAAATAATAAGTATCGACATGTAACATCACTTGCGAGTGTTCCAGCTACTCCAACAGACTACTTTATGAAAGTGAAATCAGAGAACTTTAAAGATGTTATGTTACCAGTTAAGAGTATTGAGAGTGCTAGAAAAGATAATCAAGATGTTTACAAAATTGTAGGACAAGCTAATAATTTAATCCAACATGAAAACAATAGTACTATAGAAAATTATACTTACTATCTTCCTAAGACAGTAAATAGTGAAAATGGAGTTTATACATCATTTAAAAATCTAGTAGATGCTATGAATATTAATCCATATGGTACGTTCCGTTTAGGGGCAACTATGGATGCTCGTGAAGTAGAACTTTCAGATGGTCAAGAAAGCTATATTGATAAAGAGTTTAGTGGTACATTAATAGGAGCAACCAATGGTAAGAACTATGCTATATATAACTTGAAAAAACCATTGTTTAAAGCTTTAAGTCATGCTACTATTAAAGATCTTTCAATAAAAGAAGCAAATGTTTCTTCTAAAGAAGATGCTGCAACAATTGCGAAAGATGCGAAAAATGGTACTACAATTACTAATGTTCATTCATCAGGTGTAATTGCTGGTGAACGTAGCATTGGAGGTTTGGTTCCTCAAGTAACTAACTCTACAATTTCTGAAAGTAGTTTTACGGGAAGAATAACTAATACTTATGATACAACAGCTACTTATCAAATAGGTGGTTTAGTTGGAAAACTTTCAGGGGCTGGTTCTTTAATAGAAAAATCAATTTCATCTATCGATATGGCGACAAATGCTAACACAGGAGATCAGGTTGTTGGTGGTATAGCAGGAGTTGTTGATAAAAAGGCAACTATTAGTAATAGTTATGTTGAAGGAAATCTTAATAATGTGAAGCCTTTTGGTAATGTTGGAGGAGTTGCAGGGTATCTTTGGGATAGAGAATCATCAGATGAAAGAAACTCAGGTCAACTTACAAATGTATTAAGCGACGTTAATGTAACGAATGGTAATGCTATTGCGGGTTATAATTTTGACGGTATAAAAGCAACTAACACTTATAGCAATAAAAATAATAAGGTAGTCAATGTAGTACAAGAGAATGATGAGGTTGTAAGTAAGGATTCATATGTCCAAAGAGGTACATTACTTGAAAGTAACCAAGTTGCAGAGAAAAAGGATGTTCTTGTTCATAAAAATAATATTAAAACAGAAGATTTCAATTTCTCTTCTAGATATGAAACAGATTATAAAAACTTAAACGATGCTGATGTTTCTAGATTAAGAGCATATAAAAATATTGAAAAATTACTACCTTTCTACAATAGAGAGACTATAGTCAAGTATGGTAATCTTGTAGATAAAAATAGTGATTTATTTACTAAAAATCTTTTATCAGTAGTTCCAATGAGGGATAAAGAAGTAATTACTGATATTAATAAAGATAAAAGTAGAATTAATAAACTATTACTACATTATTCAGATAATTCATCTCAAACATTGGATGTAAAATACCAACAAGATTTCTCTAAAGTAGCAGAATATGAAATAACTAATACAAATCTAATATACACACCTAATACATTATTACATAGTTATAATAATATTGTAAAAGCTGTTTTAAATGATCTGAAATCTGTTCGATATGATTCAGGTGCTGTTAGAAAAGTATTAGATATTTCAAATGATATAAAATTAACAGAATTATATCTAGATGAACAATTTACTAAAACACAATTAAACATTGAAGATAGTTTATCAAAACTTCTTTCTGCTGATGCGGCGATAGCTGAAAATAATAATTCAATAATAGACAATTATGTAATAGAAAAAATTAAGAATAATAAAGAAGCTTTACTTCTAGGATTAACTTATCTAGAACGTTGGTATAATTTTAAATATGATAATGCAAGTGCAAAAGATTTAGTATTATATCATTTGGACTTCTTTGGTAAATCTAATAGTTCTGCATTAGATAATGTTATTGAGCTAGGTAAATCTGGATTTAACAATTTATTAGCTAAAAATAATGTAATTACTTATAATGTATTATTATCGAAAAATTATGGAACTGAAAGTTTATTTAAAGCTTTAGAAGGTTATAGAAAAGTATTCCTACCAAATACAACTAATAACGATTGGTTCAAAAAACAATCAAAAGCTTATATTGTTGAAGAAAAATCTACTATTCCCGAAGTAAGTTCTAAACAATCAGAACAAGGAACTGAACATTCTATAGGTGTTTATGATAGATTAACTAGTCCTTCATGGAAATATCAAAGTATGGTCTTACCATTATTAACATTACCAGAAGAAAAAATGATATTTATGATTGCCAATATTTCAACTATAGGATTTGGAGCTTATGATAGATATAGAAGTAATGAATATCCTAAGGGAGAAAAATTAAATAAATTTGTTGAAGATAATGCACAAGAAGCTGCTAAACGATTTAGAGATCATTATGATTATTGGTATAAAATTCTAGATAATGATAATAAAGAAAAATTATTTAGAAGTGTTCTAGTTTATGATGCATTCAGATTTGGTAATGATAAAAATAAAGAGACACAAGAAGCGAATTTTGAAACTAATAATCCGGTTATAAAAAACTTCTTTGGACCAGCTGGAAACAATGTTGTTCACAACAAACACGGTGCATATGCTACAGGTGATGCATTCTACTATATGGCTTATCGTATGCTAGATAAAAATGGTGCGGTAACTTATACTCATGAAATGACACATAACTCTGATAGAGAGATTTATTTTGGAGGATATGGAAGAAGAAGCGGATTAGGGCCTGAGTTTTTTGCAAAAGGATTACTACAAGCTCCTGACCACCCATACGATCCAACAATAACAATTAACTCTGTGTTGAAATATGATAAATCAGAAGAATCAACAAGACTTCAAATAGCGGATCCAACTCAAAGATTCAGTAATGCAGAAGACTTACATAGTTATATGCATAATATGTTCGATTTAATATATACTCTTGAAATATTAGAAGGTCGTGCTGTAGCTAAATTAGGTTACAATGAGAAAAACGACTTATTAAGAAAAATTGAGAATGTATACAAGAAAGATCCTGATGGAAATTATGTTTATGCAACAAATGCTGTTCGTAGATTAACTTCTGATGAAATTAATAATTTAACTTCATTCGATAAATTAATTGAAAATGATGTTATTACAAAAAGAGGATATATAGACCAAGGTAAGTATGAAAGAAATGGATATTATACAATAAATCTATTCTCACCAATCTATTCTGCTTTAAGTAGTAAAATAGGAACTCCAGGTGACTTAATGGGACGCCGTATGGCATTTGAACTATTAGCTGCTAAAGGTTATAAAGAAGGTATGGTTCCATACATTTCTAATCAATATGAAAAAGAAGCGAAAGATAGAGGAAGTAAGATAAGATCTTATGGTAAAGAAATAGGATTGGTTACTGATGACTTAGTACTTGAGAAAGTATTCAATAATAAATATAAATCTTGGGTTGAATTCAAGAAAGATATGTATAAAGAAAGAGTAGAACAATTCAGTAAATTAAATAGAGTTAGCTTCTTCGATCCAAATGGCCCATGGGGACGACAAAAAAATGTAACAGTTACTGATATAAGTGTACTTGAGAAAATGATTGAAACAGCGGTTAGAGAAGATGCTGCAGATTTCACAGCACAAGTATACCCTGATACAAATAGTAGAGTTCTTAAACTTAAGAAAGCTATATTTAAAGCTTATTTAGATCAAACTAAAGATTTTAGAACATCTATATTTGGTGGAAAATAATATAATCTACAATGTAGATATAAATAAGGATATGATGATTAATTTCACATATCCTTATTTAACTTTTAAAGATTAATAAAAATGAATTATTTTATAGGGAGTAAGCTATTCGAGTTATTTGAATTTATGTTATAATTAATTATAGAAATTGAAGGAGAATTTGAAATGATTAAAATTGAAGTATGTGCTAATAGTATACAGGATTGTTTAGTAGCGCAAAATGAAGGTGCAGATAGAATAGAATTAATCAGTGCAAGTTATCTAGGTGGTTTAACACCAACATTGACAGTTCTAGATATGGCTCTTGAAAATGGTGTTGAAATACCTATAATGGCGATGGTAAGACCTAGGGGAGGGGGATTTTGCTATTCTGAAATAGAAAAAGAACAAATGTTTAGAGAAGCTAGAGAACTACTTGAACATGGTGCAAAAGGAATAGTTTTTGGTTTTCTAAATGAAGATAGAAAAATTGACTGGAAAGATACAGAGGAGATGATAAACCTATGTAAAAGTTTTGAAGCAGAAAGTGTCTTTCATAGAGCTTTTGATTGTTCAGATGAACCAGAATACAATATTCAACGATTAATTGAATTAGGTTGTACAAGAGTTTTGACTAGTGGACTAGGTGAAAATGTGAATAAGAGTGTAAAACTTTTAAAACAGCTTCAAGAAAAATTTGGGGATAAAATTGAGATTCTTGCAGGTGCGGGGATTACAACTGAGAATATTGAATATATTATTAAAGAAACAGGAGTTACTCAAGTTCATGGAACTTTTAAAAAGTATGGAATTGATCCGACGACAACAGGAGTAGATGTAACTTATAGATATACTGACAAAGGTGACTATGAAGAAGTGAATCCTCAGGAGCTAGCTCTGGCAATAAATATAGTAAAAAAATTAAATAAGGAAATGTATTAAAATGTTTAAAAATGTGCATCATATAGCGATTATAGGAACAAACTATAATAAAACAAAAGAATTTTACGTAGATAAGTTAGGATTTGAGCTTATTAGTGAATATAATCGCCCAGAGAAGAATGATATAATATTGAATGTAAGACAAGGAAATCTTGTTTTAGAAATTTTTATTAAAGATGATGCTCCGTTGAGACCTAAGATTCCAAATCCGAAACATAGTGGATTAAGGCATTTAGCTTTTAAAGTAGATGATGTAGAAGCGGTTCTAAAAAAGTTTAATGAACTAGGTATTCCTCATGAAGAGTTGAGATACGATGACTTCGATAATAAAAAAATGGCGTTTTTCTTTGATCCAGATGGCTTACCATTAGAAATACATGAATAAAAATAAAGAAGAAACTTAGGAAACTAGGTTTTTTCTTTATTTTTTTATAATTAAACAGAAAAATCTATTGATTTTACAGATAATATATGTTTAAATAGAGAAATGTAATTAAAATAAACTTAAAAAAGGAGAGGAATAATGCAATTTAGAAAAAAAGCTGCTGTATCGTTCGTAACAGCTACATTACTACTTACGAATCTACATGTAATGGATTTTAATAATTTACAGAAAAATTGGGTATATGCTGAAGAGAATGGAAAGGCTGAAGCCGTATCTAATGCTTCTGCACATACTTTTAAAGATGAGGACAAAGTTAAAATTATTGTTTCTTTAAAAGAGGACAAAGTTGATCCTAATTCTTTGAAAACTGAAGAAGGTAGAAAAGAACGTGAGAAAAGTACTAAAGAACCTCGTGAAAGAGCATTAAAAGAAATTAAAGATAAAGGTATTGATTATAAAGTATTATTTGAATATGATACGCTTTTAAATGGATTTTCTCTAGAAACTTCTTATGCTGATGCTAAAAAAATTCAAGCTATGGATTTTGTAAACAGTGTTGAAGTGAGTGTTGACTATGAGGTTCCTGAAACTACAACTAAAAACGATGAAGATGATACTGCTTTAAAAAACACTGTTATCGATAGTAATAGAATAATAGGTGTTCAAGGTCTTTGGGATAAAGGTTATAAAGGTCAAGGAAGAGTCGTAGCGGTTATTGACTCAGGTTTAGATCCTAATCATGATATTTTACATTTAACTGATGCTAGTAAAGCTAAATATAAAAATAAAGCGGAACTAGAAGCCGTAAGAGAAAAAGCTGGAATTGACTATGGTAAATGGTATAGTGATAAACTGATTTATGCATTTAACTACTACGATTGGGATAATAACTTAAAAGAGAAAAAAGATAAGTCTCACGGTATGCACGTTGTTGGAACTTCAGTAGGTAATCCAACAAAAAAAGCACCGAATAATGAATATGTAGCAGGTGTTGCTCCAGAATCACAATTAATCTTTATGAGAGTTTTCTCGGATAAACAAGGTGGAGCAAAAACAAGTACGTTTTTATATGTTAAAGCTATAGAAGATGCTGTTAAATTAGGAGCTGATTCTATTAATATGAGTCTAGGTGCTACTGCAGGAGCGGTAACAGAAGTTGGACAAGGTACTATCGATGCAATCGCACTTGCTAAAAAAGCGGGAGTCAATGTTGTAGTTGCAGCTGGTAATGATAATGTATTTGGAAATGGTCAGAGCAAACCAAGTGCATCAAACCCAGATTATGGATTAATCGGAACACCATCTGTAACTCCTGACTCAATAGCTGTAGCAGCTATAAACAATAGTGTTATGAATACTGAAGTAATGACTGTTGTTGGATTAGAAGGAAATGAAGAATGGGATAATGGTGAAGCTACAATAAGACCATTTGCTAAAAGATTTAATCCGAAAACTGAATACTCATACTTTAATGCTGGATATGGTTTAGAAAATGATTTTAAAAATCAAGATGTAAAAGGTAAAGTTGCAGTGATGATGCGTGGAGGTGGAAATACCTTTGCGGATAAAGTAGCAGCTGCTAAAAAAGCAGGAGCTGCCGGGGCTATCTTATACAATACTAAAGAAGGTGGAGAAGAGTTACTTAATGTTGCATTAAACAATTACGATAGTGACTTCCCTGTAGTGTTCGTTGGATATAAATTCGGTAATTTATTAGCGACTTATCCGGATTATTACAAATTAAAATTCACTGGACATTTTAGTAAGAGACCTCACCCACAAGCCAATCAACTTGCTGATTTTACAAGTTGGGGTGTAACTGGAGATGGACTGTTCAAGCCAGATGTTACGGCACCTGGTGGTGATGTTTATTCATCATTCAATAATGGAACATATGGATTAGATAGTGGAACAAGTATGGCGTCTCCACACGTAGCTGGAGCTGTATCTTTAATGAGACAAGTATTCCAAGAAAGATATCCAGACCTACAAGGTGAAGAATTACAGAAATTAATTAAACACCTACTAATGAGTACTGCGATTCCAAATTATAATAATGAAACAAAAGCATTTACGTCACCTAGACAACAAGGTGCTGGGGTTATTGATGTATCTAAAGCAGCTTTTGGTGATTTATATGTAACTGGAGACAATGATTATGGAAGTATTTCTCTTGGTAATGTTCAAGATACATTTAAGTTTAATGTAGTACTACATAACTTATCTAATCAACCTAAAGAACTTGTCTACAAGTCTTATTTAAATACTGATGGTGTAGAAAATGGACAAATTACACTGAAACCAAGACAATTATCAGAAAGTGATGGAGGAGAAACAGTAGTTGTTCCTGCTAAAGGAGAAAAATCTGTTACAATTACTGTAGATGCTACACAATTTAGAAATGAATTAGAAGGGCAAATGCCAAATGGTTATTATCTTGAAGGATTTGTAAGATTCTTTGATCCTAAAGATACTAATACGGCAGTTGCTGGAATTCCATATGTTGGTTTTAAAGGTGAGTTCCAAAATCTACCTGTAGTTGAAAAACCAATATATGAATTTAAAGGAAATGAGAAACCATTCTATTACTATAAACCTAATACAACAGAGCGTGATGATAAAAATAACTTTACTTCATTAGTTACTGTTGATGTAAATGGTGAAGATAAACATATAAAAGTTTTAGGAGAGTATACTGATCCTAAGAGTAAGTCTAATTATTTTGGTAAATTAGCATTTTCTCCAAATGGTGATAGACAGCACGATGAAATTGGATTTAAAGCAACATTCTTAAGAAACTATGAAAATCTTAAATTATCAGTTTATTCTAAAGATGATGTTGAACGTAAAAATCCATTATATGAAAATGGTAATGTTTCTGGTAAAAAGAACTTCTTCCATAACAAAGCTACTAATAAAAAAGCTGTGTTAGTTACTGAAACAAACTGGAAAGGTCAAGATAAGGATGGTAATCCATTACCAGATGGTGAATATCAGTATGTAGTTAGCTATAGTCCTGTTGCAACAGGTGCGAAAATGCAGGAAACAGCATTTAACGTTACACTTGATAGAGTTGCACCACAAATCGTTGGTACAGGTGGAGTTTATGATGAAAAAACTAGAACATTTAAACCTTATGCTGTAAAAGAAAATGGAAGTGGAGTGCTTTATAAAAAATTAAGCTATAAAGTGACTAAAAAAGGTAAAGACGGTAAAACTGTAGAGCAAGAAGTTGTGGTTGAACCAAATATTGATGGTACATTTACTCTTCCAGAGAAAGTATCTCTTGATAAATTTACTTATGAAGTGGCTGACTTTGCAGGAAACAAAGATAGTGTTGGTATTTCAAAAGTTCAAAATACTGAAAAAGGTACTGTAGAGGTTAAAACTACAGCTAAAGATGGAACAGGGGATTATTCTACTAACGTAAGATATGCTATAAAAAATGAAAAAGGTGAGTTAGTTGGAGAAGACTTCACGAAGAATGGTAAGAACCTAACAGCTCTGCCATATGGTAAATATACTGTACAAGTAGTTTTAACTGATGAAGCTCTTAAATTAACTAGTCCTAAAGAAGTTGCTTTTGAAATTACTAAAGATGATTCAACTAAAACGGTAGAATTTACATTCGAAGAACAAAAGAGAAACACGACAATAATTAAGTTTGATAAAGTTATACCTGCTGGAGCAAAAGTATTTGTTACAAATGAACAAGGTGAAAAAACAGAATTATCAAGAAGTTTATATAGTGAGAAAGAATTCCAAAAACGATTAAATAATGGTAAGTATACTGTTGAAGTAGTATTACCTGAGGGATATAGATCTTCTGAAAATAATTTTGAACTTGTTGTAGGAAACGGTCGTAATACAAAAGAGTTACAATTAAGTGTTGCTCAAAAAGTAGCTAGCGTAACAACTGCTGAAGGTGCAACTACACCAGCAACAGTTGAGTTTGGTGAAGCTAAACTTTATAATGATTATAAACTTGTAGTTAGTGATGTAGAAAAAGCTAGCAAGGAAAAAATACTTAAACAGTTAACTGACAGTAAGATTGATTTAACTAAATATGATGTAGTATTTTATGATATCCATTTAGAAGATAGAAATAATAAAGTTGTAGAAGTTGATGGAACTAGAAAAGTTACTTTATCATTAGATAAAGCGCCAGCGAAATTTGGTCATGAGAAAAAAGATGGAACAATTGAACCGGTTAATGGTGAAGTAGTAGATGGTAAGTTCGTCTTTACAGTAGATGGATTTAGTAATTTTGTGGCTCTTGTAGAGAAAAATGCTCCTAAAGAAGAGGTTAAAGTAGATAAGAGTCAATTAAAACTAGCTTCTGATAATTTCAAAGCTACAACAGATAGTGATAAGTATGAATATGCTTCATTAGATGCTAAAGAGGCGTACAACAAAGCAATTAATAAAGCTAAACAACTATTAGAAGATGAACATGCAACACAAGAAGAAGTAAATAAAGCTGTTGAAGAGTTAAATGCAGCTATCTCTAAACTTACTGGTGTTAAACCGCAAGAAGCAAAAGGTGAGCCAGAAAAAGTAGAAGCACCAAAAGAATACACAGGAGTACAAGCAGGAGCGATTGTTGAACCAGAAAAAACAGAAGCACCTAAAGAGTACACAGGAGTACAAGCAGGCGCAGTGGTAGAGCCAGAGAAAGCGGAAGGTCCTAAAGAATACACAGGAGAGCAATCAGGTGCAGTAGTTGATCCTGCAAAAGCAGAAGAGCCAAAAGAATACACAGGAGTGCAAGCCGGTGCAGTTGTAGAACCAGAAAAAGTAGAAGCTCCTAAAGAATATACTGGTAAAGTGGAACAACCAAAAGCAGAAGCTCCAAGTGTAGATAAAAAAGAGCTTGCGGCTGAGGTAGAGAAAAATGGTGACCTTGCATCACAAGATAGCTTTAAAGATGCAGATGAAACAGCTAAGAATGAATATAAAGAAGCTCTTAAAGTAGCTAATTTAGTATTATCTAATGCAAATGCAAAACAAGATGAAGTAAACAATGCATTAGAAACTCTTAAAAAAGCATCAGAAAAAGTAAGTAAAGGAAAATCTAAATTATCAACATTACTTGGCGATGTATTTAAGAAAGATAAGGATAAAGATAAAACAAGTGTTGGTTTAGCAGATGTAGCTAAAGATCAAGGAATGGTGGCGAACGATTCTCAAGTAAATCTTGGAACTGTTGGTAAATCAAATTCTCTATTAGCTAAAACAGGAACATTAGCTTTACCTACAACTTTTGTAGGACTTGCCTTAATTTGTTTAGTATATGTACTAAGAAGAAGAAAAAATACTAAATAATATGTTACAAAATAATTCTCTTTAACAATTACGTTAAAGGGAATTATTTCTTTATTTGAAAATAATTAAAAAAGTTCTTGACATAATTTGATGAAAAATGTATAATAAATATTGTTCTTGATATGGCGGCTGTGGCGAAGTGGTTAACGCATCGGATTGTGGTTCCGACATTCGGGGGTTCGATTCCCCTCAGCCGCCCCATTAAAAATTAATATCTTTAGGCGGCTTAGCCAAGTGGTAAGGCACGGGTCTGCAAAACCTTGATCACCGGTTCAAATCCGGTAGCCGCCTCCAATTTTTACTCATCTTTTTATAAGGTGTTTTTTTTATGCCTAAATTACGGTTTATATTGAGTTTTTCTTCTCGTATTATGAAAATATTCAAAAATTTATTAGTAATTACCGAACATTATTTTAATAATATGTAAAATTATTATTGAAAAAAGTTATTATTTTGTTATAAAAGCTAGATATATTGTATTTTTTGTGTTAAAATTATATCAAATTTATTTTTAAAATATCGAGGAGGAAATAATATGAAGAAAATATTATTGGCGTTATTTAGTTTTATTTTTGTCTTTTCTATCGTTGGATGTACTGCAAAGACTGAAACGAAAAAAGAAGAAAAAGTTATAAAAATGGGATTTGTTCCTCTGAAAAATAGTGAGAAACTTGTAGAAGATCTTAAACCAATCTCTGATTACCTTTCTGAAAGATTAGGAGTAAAAGTAGAAGCTTTCACAGCTAGTAACTATATTGGTGTAGTTGAAGGTTTAGGCAGTGGAAGTGTTGACTTTGGTATCATTCCTCCATTTTCATCACTACTAGCTCAGAAACAAAGTAGTGCAAAACCTATACTAACATCAAAAGGTAAGACAGGGAAACCTGGATACACTGCTGAATTATATGTAAGAAAAGATTCTGGTATTAAATCACTTCAAGATGTTAAAGGTAAAAAAGTAGCATTCGTAGATCCTTCATCTTCATCAGGATATATTTATCCTGGTGCTATGTTAGTTGAAGCAGGTCTTAACTTAGATAAAGATATTAGTTATCAATTTAGTGGTGGACATGATAAGAGCTTACAACTACTTCTTAACAAAGATGTTGATGTAATTGCGACATTTGATGGAGTGGAGGATAGATATGCTAAAGACTTCCCACAAGCAAAAACTGATATTCAAAAATTAGCAACTAGTGATATGATTCCTGGTGTTATGGTTACAACTTCTAGCAAAATGGATAAAGAATTACAAGAGAAATTAGAAAAAGCTCTTCGTGATGTTGAAAATGATCCAAAAATGAAAGAATTATTCACGAAAATGTTCAGTATCACTGGATTTACTGATGTGGATCAAGATGCTTATAAAAAAGTAGAAGCAACTGCAAAAGTTATGAATGTTGATTTAGATAAAGTAAAATAGAAATATGAACTTGGTACATAATGTGCCAAGTTTTTTTTATCTATGAAGCAAGGAATTATTTTGATTAAATAAAACACTTGAGATTTTTTACGATTAATTTTATAATTAAATAATCAAACAGGAGTGTGAATGTAATGTACGCATATATTAAAGGAAAAATTTCGGAAATTAATCCGACAAATATCGTTATTGATAATAATGGAATAGGCTATGAAGTAGTTGTTGCTAATCCATATGAATATCAATTAAATGAAGAAAAAATAGTTTTTATAAGTCAACAGGTAAGAGAAGATTCTAATATACTTTATGGATTTTCTAATAAAGATCAGAAAAAAGTATTTTTACTATTGTTAAAAGTAAAAGGTGTAGGACCTAAGAGTGCTTTAGCTATATTGGCTGGAGGAACTAGTGAAGAAATTATTGGAGCTATAGAGAATCAAGATGTAAAATATTTAACGAAGTTTCCGGGGATTGGGAAAAAATCTGCTCAACAAATTATTCTTGATTTGCAAGGTAAAGTTGATTTTAGTATGACTAATATTAGTAGTGCTCCAACTGCTGTAAATAATTATCTAAGTGATGCAATGTTAGCATTGGAAGCTCTAGGATATAGCAAAAAAGAACTTGCAAAAATCGAGAAAAAATTATCAGCATTCGACTTCTCTGGTGTAGATGAATATGTAAAACAAGGATTAAAATTATTAATTAGTGCATAATTGATGAAAGGAGGAAATTATGGAAGATAGAATGGTATCTGCAAGCCAAAATTTTGGTGAGGAGCGTGAAGAACAGTCTTTAAGACCGAAGTTTCTTAGTCAATATATAGGACAAGAACAGATAAAAAGTAATTTGAAAATATTTATAGAGGCTGCAAAACTTCGTGGTGAGGTTCTAGATCATTGCTTATTATATGGTCCTCCTGGATTAGGTAAGACAACACTTGCGACAATTATTGCAAATGAGATGGAAGTGGGGATCAAATATACTTCAGGGCCTGCGATAGAGAAATCTGGAGATTTAGCTGCTATATTAACTAGTCTTGAACCAGGTGATGTTCTTTTTATCGATGAAATCCACAGAATAAGTAGATCTATTGAAGAGATACTATATTCTGCGATGGAAGATTTTTATCTTGATATAGTAATTGGTAAAGGTGAAGAATCTCGCAGTATTAGAATTGAACTACCACCATTCACATTGGTGGGGGCAACTACTAGAGCTGGGGCATTAACTGCGCCCCTTCGAGATAGATTCGGTGTGCATTGTCGTCTGGAATTTTATACTATTTCTGAATTGCAAAATATTATAGAAAGAACATCTGATATTTTTGAATGTGATATTGATGAAGAGAGTTCGTATGAAATTGCGATGAGATCTCGTGGAACACCTCGAATAGCGAATAGGCTTCTTAAACGTGTAAGAGACTTCGCTCAAGTAAAAAATGATGGTGTTATAGCTAAGGACTTAGCTGTTGAATCGTTGGATTTACTACAAGTAGATGCTAAAGGTCTTGATAATATTGACTATAAAATACTTGAATGTTTAATTAAACGTTATGATGGTCGTGCTGTAGGTCTTGAAACAATCGCTGTGACTATAGGTGAAGAAAGTATTACTATAGAAGATGTATATGAGCCATATCTTGTAAAAGAAGGATTTATAGAACGTACGCCTAGAGGACGTCGCGCAACACCTAAAGCATATCAACATTTAGGAATAACATATAAAGTTGAATAACTAATAAACAATGGGTTTCGATAAGTTTGAAATGTTAAAATTTCATTTTTCGGAACCTATTTTTATAATTGTTTAAAGGAGTTATTGATAATATCTTTTAATTAGAAATGATATTAATTGTAAAATAAATTAAAGTATATTAAACTTGTGTAGTAAAATATTAGAAATTTTAGAAGGATTAAATTTGTATGATTGATAGTAAACAATTTATAAATACTAGACATAAAAATCAAAAAATTAATTATGATAATGTATTAAAAGAACTAATAAAAGAATGGGAGAAGACTAATTTCCGTCCGAAAATTCTTATTCACTCTTGCTGTGCTCCTTGTAGTACATATGTATTAGAATATTTATCTGAGATTAGTGATATTACAATATTTTTCTCGAACTCTAACATACATCCAAAAGAAGAATATATTAAACGTATGTTAGTTCAAAAAGATTTTGTCGAAGAATTCAATAAAAGAAATGACAAAAAGATAAAATTTTTAGCTGATGAGTATGCACCGAGTAAATTTATTAGTGCTGTAAAAGGACATGAGGAGGATAGAGAAGGTGGAGATAGATGCCATATTTGTTATGAAATGCGTTTAGACTCTTCTGCACAAAAAGCTGAGGAGCTTGGTTACGATTATTTCGCCTCTGCTTTGACTTTAAGTCCTAAGAAAAATGCTACTGTAATAAACGAAGCAGGATATGTTCTTCAGGAACAAGTTTCTATATATTACCTACCGTCAGATTTTAAAAAGAATAATGGTTATAAAAGATCTGTAGAAATGTGTAATGACTATAATATTTATAGACAATGTTACTGTGGATGTGTATTTGCCGCTAAAGATCAAGGTATTGATTTTAAAGAAGTAAACAAAAACGCTCGAGACTTTAATAGAAATCATGAAGATTATGAGAAATTTAAATCTATAATTAAGCTAGGTGGAGAATTAGTTTAATTTTCATAAATATGTTTACAGTATAGAAATAAAAACATAATAATTTTAAATTTAATTAATATAAATAATATAAAAAAGTATCGTTACTTCCCTTGTGACAGATACTTTTTTTATGATTTTTAGATTGAAAAGCTAGTTAACACTGAAAAAAATGTTTTCACGTTATTTTCAATTGAAGAGTAGTAAATGCTTACTATATAGATAAGAAACTGTTTTCTTTGTTATAGAATAAGCACTAATCTTAGTATAGGATAAGTATAAAATACTTGTAAATATTGCTTTCATGTGTTATTATTTGAGTGTAAATATTTTTTTAAATAAAAGGAGACATGACTATGTTACAAAAAGAATTTAAAGTTATCGATGAAACAGGAATCCACGCTAGACCAGCTACTTTATTAGTACAAGCTGCATCTAAATTCCAATCAAACATTGAATTAGAATTCAACGGACGTAAAGTTAACTTAAAATCAATTATGGGTGTTATGAGTCTTGGAGTTGGAAAAGACGCTGATATCGTAATTTACGCTGACGGAGCTGACGAAGCAGAAGCATTAGCAGCATTAGAAGAAACAATGAAGAAAGAAGGATTAGCATAAAATGTTACAACTAAAAGGTATTGCAGCCTCTCAAGGGATATCTTTTGCTAAAGCATACATTTTTGTTGAGCCAAACTTAACAGTTAAAGAAGTTAAAGTTCAAGATGTTGTTGCTGAGGTTAAACGTTTTGAAGATGCGATTGAAATTTCTAAAAAAGAATTAACAATCATTAAAGATAAAGCTCACGAAAACTTAGGTGCTGATAAAGCAGCTATTTTCGAAGCCCACTTATTAATTTTAGAAGACCCAGAATTTATGGGAACTGTTAAAACTGATATTCAATCAAAAGAAATTAACGCTGAATATGCATTAAAAGAAACTTCAGATATGTTTGTTTCAATGTTTGAATCAATGGACAATGACTACATGAAAGAACGTGCTGCTGATATTCGTGACGTTTCTAAACGTATTTTAGCACACTTACTAGGTGTAGACTTACCAAACCCAAGCTTAATCGATGAAGAAGTTATCGTTATTGCAGAAGACTTAACTCCATCTGATACTGCGCAACTAAACAAACAATATGTTAAAGGTTTTGCTACAAACATTGGAGGACGTACTTCTCACTCAGCTATCATGGCAAGATCATTAGAAATTCCTGCAGTAGTAGGAACTAGTACAATTACTGAAGAAGTTAAGAATGGAGATGTTCTTATTCTTGATGGATTAGATGGTGTTGTATATGTAAATCCAGATGAAGCTACTACAGCTGAATTAAAAGAAAAACACGTTAAATTTGAAGAGCAAAAAGCTGAATGGGCTAAACTAGTTTCAGAAAAATCTGTTACTAAAGATGGTCATGAAGTACTTTTAGCTGCAAACATCGGTACACCAGCTGACTTAGAAGGTGTTAATAATAACGGTGGAGAAGCTGTAGGATTATACCGTACAGAATTCTTATACATGGGACGTGATCAACTACCAACTGAAGAAGAACAATTCGAAGCTTACAAAGCTGTATTAGAAGGAATGGGTGACAGACCTGTTGTAGTTCGTACTTTAGATATCGGTGGAGATAAAGAATTACCATACTTAGATTTACCAAAAGAAATGAATCCATTCTTAGGATTTAGAGCAATTCGTCTTTGCCTAGAAGAAAAAGACTTATTCAGAACTCAACTTAGAGCATTATTACGTGCATCTGTTTACGGTAAACTTTGTGTAATGTTCCCAATGATTGCTACAGTTCAAGAATTCAGAGATGCTAAAGCACTATTCTTAGAAGAAAAAGAAAAACTAGTAGCAGAAGGTGTTGCAGTAAGTAACGATATCGAATTAGGTATCATGGTTGAAATTCCATCAACTGCTGTTATCGCTGATATCTTTGCTAAAGAAGTAGACTTCTTCTCAATCGGTACTAACGACTTAGTTCAATACACTATGGCTGCAGACCGTATGAGTGAAAAAGTATCATACTTATACCAACCATACAACCCAGCAATCTTACGTCTTGTGAAAAATGTTATTGAAGCATCTCACAAAGAAGGTAAATGGACAGGAATGTGTGGAGAAATGGCTGGAGACAGCTTAGCTATTCCATTACTATTAGGTATGGGATTAGATGAGTTCTCTATGTCAGCTACTTCAATTCTTCAAGCACGTAGCCAAATCAAAAACTTATCATTAGATAAAATGAAAGAATTAGTTGATAAAGCTATTATGTGTTCAACAACTGAAGAAGTATTAGCATTAGTTGCAGAATATACTAAATAATTATTATAAGACTTTCGATGGAATGATCTGACCCCAAAAAGTTAGACTTAGGATAGCGTAGTAGTTATAATGACTGCTACGCTATCTTTTTTATATTTATACAGTCATATGTTTTATTCTATATTGTTTAGGACTTAACCATCCTAGTTTCTCTTTTATTCTCTCTTCATTATAGTATTTTATATATTTTTCAATAGCTAATTTCAGTTCCCTATAACTATTATATGTTGTTCCATAGTATATCTCTTGTTTTAATATTCCGAAGAAATTCTCCATTACCGAATTATCCAAACAATTTGCTTTTCTAGACATACTTTGGTAAATACGTTCTTCTTTTAACCTTTTCGAGTATGCCTTCATTTGATAAGCCCATCCTTGATCAGAGTGGAAAGTTCTCCTATAAGGGGATTTAGCTGTGACTTTAATAGCTTCTTCTAGTGCATCCATTATACTTTGGGCTGATGGGTTCTCACTTATACTATAGCTTATTATCTCACCATTATACATATCCATAAATGGATCTAAATAAAGTTTCTTTACTACTAATTTACCTCTCTTACTAACTTCATAATATTTAAATTCAGTTGTGTCTGTAGTGATTTTTTGATGTGGAATATTAGTATTGAATCGTCTTTTAATTCTATTCTTAGCTGTTTTTCCAATTTTCCCTTTATATGAATTGTATTTTCTAGTTTTTCTAGTGAATGATTTAACCTGTAAGCCTAATTTTTGTATGATTCTTTGAACTTTCTTTTTGTTTATAATATATCCTAAATTACGTAACGCACCATATATACGTCTATAACCATAATCTTTGTTATTCTTTCTTATTTCTAATATTTTCTCTTCAATTTCTTTATCTGGATTAACTCTATCGAATCTCTTCTGCCAGTACATATATGTTGCTTTTGGCATTTTTGCATATAAAAGAAGGTCTTTAAGT